>JANWKD010000089.1 GCA_025451595.1 Candidatus Babeliales bacterium
ATGGCCAAGTACATATGATAAGCTCAATCCCTCAAGAGATCAAAGCAAAATATCAAGAAGCATTTGATATTGATCCTCTCTGGCTCCTCAAAATTACTGCAGCTCGCGGTAAATGGATTGATCAAAGTCAATCGCATAACGTATTTATGCAAGGAGTTTCGGGGCAACTATTGAATGATATTTATTTGACTGCATGGAAGTCTGGTCTTAAAACTATGTACTATTTACGCACGCTTGGTGCAAGTCAAATAGAAAAAGCTACGTTAGATGCAAAAAAGTTTGGTTATACGCAAAAGCGTGAGTATAAACCTTTAGAAAATCAAACGAATCAAGCGGAAACAACGGTCACTGCATGCAATCCATTTGGCGGCGATTGCGAATCGTGTCAATAAGTTTTTTACAGAAAGGATTTTTATGATACCACGAAAAAAAATAATTAATAACGCAGTTATAGATCCTAACAAAATATTACCAATGACCTATTTATGGGCACGCAAACATTACAAAGATGGTATTGCAAATAACTGGACGCCAGAAGAAATTCCAATGCAGCAGGATGTTGAGCAATGGCGATCCATGAACGCATTATCAGAAAAAGAACGGCGGCTTATTTTATGGAATTTGGGTTTCTTTTCTACGGCAGAATCATTGACCGCAAATAATTTAGTATTGACCGTATATCGGTATGTTACCAACCCAGAATGTCGTCAATATCTGTTGCGGCAAGCATTTGAAGAGGCGATTCACACTGATACGTTTATTTATTGCTGTGATACGTTAGGCTTAGATCCTAATGAAATTTATAATATGTATAATACTATTCCATCAATTGCCGCAAAAGATGAATATGTTATTGAATTAACCAAGTCGATTCTAGACCCAAACTTTACGACCGAAGGTACCGATAATATTCGGCGCTTTGTGCATGATTTAATTGGTTATTACGTCATAATGGAAGGTATTTTCTTTTATGCTGGCTTTGCCATGATACTTGCCCTCAAAAGACAAGGTAAAATGGTCGGCATTGGCGAGCAATTTGAATACATTATGCGTGATGAGAGTATTCATTTAGCCTTTGGCTGCGATTTGATTAACGCTATAAAATCTGAAAACCCCGAGATTTGGACACAAGAGTTCCAAGATGAGATTGTTGAACTCATTAAAAAAGCGGTAGAGCTTGAAAAGCAATATGCGTACGATGCGTGCCCAGAAGGATTACTCGGTATTAATGCGCAACAATTTTGTAACTATGTTGAATATATAGCCGATCGCCGCTTAGAGCGTATCGATTTACCAAAAGTATACCATAAAGAAAATCCATTCCCATGGATGTCACAAGCGACTGATTTATCAAAAGAAAAGAATTTCTTTGAAACGCGGGTAACCGAATATCAAACGGCTGGCTCTTTGGAGTGGTAAAAAAATTGGAGGCACTTTTTGTATAAGTGCCTCCAAAAATACTATTTTCTGATTAAATCTTTGAAAAGTAGATGAACAAATAAATAATTCAATACATTTTCACAATAATCGACATCGGAGCATGTCTTTAATTTCGCTATTTGTTCATCGATTAAACGTGGATGATTATATAAAATCCAATCCCGATAAGATGGATGTTTTAGCGCATATTCAGCACGAGCTCGAGAAGTAGCCCAGTTATAAGCAGGTGGAACTAAACCACATTTAATTTGAAATACTATGTCTTTAATTTGTGAAGCAGAAGCTTCTTCCAGTTCTTTTTTTAAAGATAATGCTTTTTGTTGATTGAAGTTTTCTAATGCTTTTTGTGCAATTGGATTTTCACTATCAGCTACATATTGATTTAATTCTTGAAATACACCATCTATATCAAGCTTAGGTTTAACGTTAAACCAATTCCAAACAGACCAAGCCTGTAAATTATAAGAGGTAATAGAAACTAGAAGGATAAACAATATTTTTTTAAACATATCTTAAGCCCCTTTTTTAACTATTTTTAACTATTAATTCTATTAGAAATTATAACAAGATTTAAATAAAAAAAGCAAGCTTTGAATGCCCAGCTATTACGCCCTGTAGCGTGCTTCATATGCCAATGCGCTCTTTTTGATCACTTCATACGCTTCATGTTTATTCATAAAACGTTCAATTTTGACCGCCTTTTGTTCTTTTAATTTATATTCTTCAAAGAATTTTTTAATACCAGCAAGCGTTTGTGCAGGTAACTGTTCTAATTGGGAAATATAATTGACGGCATAATCGTGGCGTGCAACGGCTATAATTTTATCATCTTGCTCTCCCCCATCAATCATATGCATAGCACCAATTACGGTAGCTTCTACAATGCTTAAAGGAATTAATGGCTCAGAACAAAGTACTAAAATATCTAAGGGATCATTATCTTCGCAATAGGTTTGAGGAATAAGACCATAATGAACTGGATAGGTAAGATCGGTGCGCAAAATACGATCTAAACGCAATAGACCAGTTTCTTTATCAAGCTCATATTTCGCTTTGGAGCCTTTTGGTATCTCAATAATGCTATTGACATGTTCTGGTGCAGTGTTACCAATTGAAATAGAATGCCATGGGTGCAGGATCATAAAATTTTCTACCTGAAAAATTACTATTATTAAAACATTTTAAATTAATTATACCACAATCAGATAAAAAAATAAGGGCACCAAAAAGGCGCCCTTAAATAAACTGAAACTTTTTTTAATTCAATTATTTAGATCCGTTCAGTTCAAATTCTTTTTGCAACTTATCATGTGCAGAAAGAATAAATTTTCGAACAACAAATGGATTCTTTGCATTTTTAATGTAGTCTTCAATTTTTGGCTTTAATTCTGTTTCAAGCCGAGCAGTCAACACTTCTGGATTAATGTCATTTTTATTTAATAACCATCCAATAGTTAAATGTGCATTAAATGGTAATTCAGATAATTTAAAATCCTTATGCTTTGCTGCTATAATTGATCGTATTTCAGAGGCAAGACCAATAAGTTTATCGTTATTTGCCATATGAATTATCAGGACTTTAAAATTCTGATATTTCTTACCATCAATCTCTTTTGGCCATTTTGGGTTTCCTTGAAAATTGCTTATTTGTGCGTTTTGTAATGACTGAGTTACATCAATTTGCAGCGTATTATCTGCCAATGTTTGTAAGGTATTTTCAATCCCTGGTGCTTTCTGATTAATTTCTTCCATGGTAAGGTCATCAGCGCCATACATTAATGTTAGATGAGGTGGATATTTCCCTCCATCGAAAATATACTTCCCTTCTTGTTCAGTGATATCTTGATTTATTGCTTCAACTCTTTCTTGTACGCAATTTTTCAGGAATTCAATAAAATCATGTGCTTCTTTTGGTATTGGTGCATATACTACAGTCCCTGCTTGCGCAATAAAGCTGGTAGTAAGTATTAATATTTTGAACGTATGTTGCATAAAGATACTCCTTATTATGAAAAAATAGATTGAGAGATTATAAAGATAATTCTTTAACAGAATACCCATTTTTACGGATGAGTAAAAGGCCCTCTCCCCCATTTCATATCTATCTTTTTTATCTCTTTCTTCACAATCAGCCAAATAATTTTTTATCATAAAATAAAAAATTATCTTGGAGACCATTATGCATAATCGAGTAGCGATGATAATTGCAAGCAAAGGCTTTCAGCCTGTTGAGTATGAAGTTCCCAAAAAGATATTGCAAGAGGCTGGTTTTACCGTCGTTACGGTCAGTGATAAAGTTGGTAATGCAATTTCAAAAGATGATACGAAAGCCCATATTGATATGGCGCTCAATGATATGCAGGTGGTTGATTTTGATGGGTTAATCTTTATTGGTGGTCCAGGTGCGATGGAACATTTGGACAATGATTTGAGTTATCGTAAAATACAAGAAGCAGTCCAATTAGGCAAATTGATTGCAGCTATTTGTATTGCACCTCGAATTTTGGCTAAAGCAGGGGCATTAGTAACTAAGCGTGCTACAGGATGGAATGAAGACGGTTTATTACATGAAATATTTCAAAAACATGCCGTTGTTTTGGACACCGATGCAAAAGTTATTATAGATGGAAAACGCGTCACCGCAACTGGCCCTGAAGTAGCCCAAGAATTTGCACAGGCTATTTTATCGATCATTTAGGTTTTTATAAAAACCTTTTTAATCTAGAAGGAATACTTATTTCGCGTCGTTTTTAGCAGTATAAACATGGAATGCAGGGTTTTTGGTACCTGAATTTTGGTTAAGGTTGTTTAGGTTAAAAAGTTCTTGCTTTTTTTTATGCTGCAAGCTAGGAAAATCTCGGTATCTTAACTCAGTAGGTTTACGTTTATTGTGAAGATGAATAGTCAGCTGGTTGGCGACATCCATATTGTATTTTACTGCATAATCTAAAGGCGAATTATTCTCATAATCACTTGTTTCAACGTCGACGCCTCTTTCCAATAAACGGGCTACCATTTTTTTTGCAATATCTCGGTCAGGACGTGATATTGCAAAATATAGAGGTGTTTGCCTGTCAAGGTTTTGTTGATTTAACTCTGATAAGGTAAAATTAGATATTGAAATTAGTTCGGTATTACTATCGGTTGCTGTGTAGCAATAAAGATGAGCTGCCGTATTTCCATTATGATCTTTCCAATTCATATATTGATTGACTTTGGACATGCCAAAAGCTGGTATTGCAGAATATGTTAAAAAAAAGAATATAATTAATTTTTTCATTTTGAGCTCCATTTAGATTAATAATATACTCATTTCTACTATACCAGAACTAAAATAAATTTCAAGTTGAAACTATAGCTCGGATTGCTTAATTTTATTTTTAATGGAATAGTAAAGATTGGAAAAGGATGGGATACTGAGTGTCTGAAAGGATCGCAATGCAAAAAATTGAATTAGATTATTCAACCGCTTTAATAAGCCAACAAGAGATAGAAACCTATTACACACAGTTAAAGCCTGAAATTCAATGTATGCAAGAAGCCTTAAGTCAGAAGTATCGAACCAAATACGCTTCTTTGAATATGCCCTTTGATCATCAATTGATGCAGGAAGTAGAGTCTATTGTTGCAAAAAAGAAGTTGCTTAACCCTTCAACGTTAGTTGTTATCGGTATTGGAGGTTCAAGTTTGGGGATTATTGCTATTCAAGAATTCTTGCAAGGTACGTTGTATAATGCGTTTAATCCCCCATTAAAAGTCTATTATGCGGAAACCATTGATCCTGATTATCTTGCAAACGTATTGCGTTTGGTAAAACAAGAATTAGAGCAAAGTAATAGAGTTATTTTAAATGTAATTACTAAGTCTGGCACTACCACAGAAACAATTGCTAATTTTGAGCTCTTTCTTGATCTGATTAAACAGTATCATCCTCACGATTATCATGAATATATAGTTGCAACCACCGATCGCAATTCGGCGCTCTGGAAGTTGTCTTGTGATCAAAATTTTACGCTTATTGAAGTGCCTAAAGCGGTGGGAGGGCGGTATTCAATATTTGCGGTAGGTATTTTTCCACTTGGCATGCTTGGAATTTCCATTGAACAGCTCGTGCATGGTGCACAATCGGCAGTGCGGGATTCTACTTGTTTAGAAATCGCAATTAATCATGCAGCCCTAGAAGCTGCGATTATTTATGCGCACTATTTAAAAAAAATAGCTATTAATGATCTTTTTTTATTTGGCGTCGATGCTGAATCTTTGGGTAAATGGTATCGGCAACTAATGGGTGAAACTATTGGTAAAGAACATGACCTATTGGGCAACCAAGTGTTTAGAGGAATTACCCCAACCGTTTCTATTGGCACTACTGATCTTCATTCGGTTGGGCAACTGTATTTAGGCGGTCCTTATGATAAGTTTTGGACGTTTGTTTTTTTTACAAAAAATAAACACGAGCTTACTTTGCCCGATATGCCTATTTTTGAGCATTGTGTCAGCCATATTCAAGGCAAACCATTGTCCGATATTTTAAAAGCGGTATATGATGGCGTTACCAAAGCGTATGCAGTTCATCAGCGACCATATTGCACCATTGTTATGCCAGAAAAAAACGCTTATTATGTGGCTCAATTTATGCAATATCAGATGATAAAAATGATCTATCTGAGTAGTTTGCTCTCTGTTGATCCCTTTGATCAGCCACAAGTCGAATTATACAAACAAGAGACGCGAAAGATTTTGTCACAATGAATGAACTTATTTTTATTATTTTAGGTGTAACGGGTGATTTGGCTCGTCGTAAATTGATTCCTGCATTATATAAATTAGTAAATGATAAACAAGTAGATAACTATGTAATAGTAGGAATTGGATTAGAAAATACGTCAGTTGAACAAATTGTTCAAGCAAGTAAGCCGTATATCGATTCAGTAGCTACAGTACCATTCAACAACTTTGCGAAGCATTTTTTTTATCAACAAGCAGATTTTTTAAATAAAGATGATTTTCATACGCTAAAACAGTTAATTGATCAGATTGAGCAGCAATTTGATATTCATAACAAACTGATTTATTTGGCTTGCCATGCGCAATTCTTTTGTCCAATTACTACTTCTCTTATTGAATTTGGTATTGTTCATAACCAATCGCTTTCACAGGAACCATGGTGCAGGATTGTATACGAAAAACCTTTTGGAAGCGATAGAAGCACGGCGCATGAAATTAACCGTTGTATCAAAGAAGGGCTTGATGAGAGCCAAGTGTTTCGTATTGATCATTATTTAGCAAAAGAATTAGTAGGCAACATTGCTATACTTCGATTTACGAATCGTATTTTTGAACCGTTATGGAATAACCATCATATAGATCAGGTACAAATTATTTTATCTGAAGACATTGACATGCAGGGGCGAGGACTCTTCTATGATCAATATGGTGCGCTGAAAGATGTGGTACAAAATCATATGTTGCAAATGCTTGCACTCATTACCATGGAAGCGCCTATGAAACTTTCGGGTACCTATATTCGCGATGAAAAAGCGAAAGTCTTGCAATGTGTGCAGGCAGTGGATGGCATTTTAGGACAATATGAAGGATATAGGAACGAGAAAGGTGTTCAAGCAAATTCTACTACAGAGACGTTTGCCGCTCTACAAGTTGTAGTCAATAATATGCGTTGGTCAGGGGTACCATTTTATTTAAAAACAGGAAAAGCGCTTTCTACAAAAGAGACTATTATTTATATACGGTTTAAAATGGTCGATTGCTTATTGGCAAAGGCTTGCCCGAGTGAACCAAACCATTTAATAATGCGTTTATACCCTAATAGCACGTTTAGCATTGAAATTAACGTGAAAAAGCCAGGAGAGTTTGATCAAGTAGTGCCGATTGATCTTGCATTTGCACGAGATCTCTATGGCCCTGCGACACAAGCTGCATATGAACTATTATTTCAAGAAATCATAAAAGGTGACCAATCAAATTCGGTTCGTTTTGACGAAATTGAACATGCTTGGCAAGTAATTGATACGTTTAAGCAAATGAAGTTACCGTTATATGAATATAAAAAGGGAACAACTGGGCCAGAACAAGCAGAAGAATATGCTTCAGTACATAATTTTAGGTGGTATCGATGAAGGTGATTGTTATAGGATTAGGAAAAATGGGCTTTGCGATTGCCAGTCGATTATTGCAAGCAAAGCATACGGTATATGGCTTTGATGTTGACAAACAAGCGTGCAACCAAGCGCGCTCAATAAATGTGAATGTTATTGAATCGCTTGGAAAATTGCCTCAAGATATTCAAGTTATTTGGTTAATGTTACCAGCGGGTAACATTATTGATTCTGTACTGGCAACTATGATGCCACAGTTGCAGTCATTTGTAATTGTTGTTGATGGCGGCAATAGTCATTTTACCGATTCATCACGAAGAGCTCAGCAGCTGCAAGAAATTGGTATTTCTTATTTGGATTGTGGTACTTCCGGAGGTATTGCAGGACAAGATGAGGGATTTTCTTTAATGATCGGTGGAGATGAGCGAGCTTTTAAAAGCATTGAACCGCTTTGTAAAGTCATTGCAGCGTCAAATGGTTATGGTTATGTTGGTTCATCAGGTGCCGGGCATTATGTAAAGATGGTTCATAATGGCATTGAATACGCATTGTTACAAGCATATGCAGAAGGTTTTTCGTTATTGCATAATAATAGCCATTACCAAGCACTTGATCTAGCGCAAATAACGGCTATTTGGCAACATGGTTCAATCATTCGTTCATGGATTTTGCAATTAGCTCACAATATTTTTGTCAAAGATCAGCAGTTTATTACCATTTCAGGATACGTCGGTCAAACTGGTACTGGTAAATGGACGATACAAGAAGCAAAAGAGCAAAAGATTTCAGTTCCTTTAATTGAAAAAGCAGTGGAAATACGAGATCTATCTGAAAAAACTGGTGGTGATTATGCTACTAAGATAGTCGCGCTTTTGCGACACGAATTTGGTGGTCATCCCATACAATATAGAGATGATACAGAATGAATATTATTGATATTAGCTGGCCTATAAGCCAAGAAATGACCTCATATAAAAACAAAAAATCGGTGGAGATAAAGCAAACTAAATCAATAGCAACCGACCATGTAATGGAATCACATTTGAGTTTGAACGTTCATAGCGGAACACATGTTGATGCGCCAGCTCACTTTTTGCCCCAAGGGCGGACAATTGACGAATTACCTTTGGATTCGCTCTGCGGCTTTGCTACCGTGTTAGATCTTACACGAGTAAACGATGTTATCGAGCCCGAAGATATTGTTGAACATACCATAAAAAAAGATGCTATCATTTTGTTAAAAACGAAAAATAGTTTTTTGTCGCCAACCGCATCATTTCATGATCAGTTTGTCTATCTTTCAGCGGGAGCGGCGCATTATTTGTCAAAACAAAAAATTAAAGCTATTGGCATTGACTATCTTGGTATTGAGCGTAATCAACCGACGCATGAAACACATACCATATTTATGCAGCAACAAATTCCAATTATCGAAGGATTGCGCTTGGCGCATGTTGCTGCAGGAAATTATTTTTTTATCGCGTTCCCTTTACATTGTATTGGTCTTGATGCAGCGCCTGCTCGTGCGGTGTTATTTGAAGGAATTATATAAATGTGCGCTTCACTTTTGTAACGCTTTCTTGGTAAGTACTCGAATAATGCCTTGAGCAAACTGATCTGCAACGTGCGGGCCATTAGCGGTAACGACCAATCCATCAGTTACCACATCATGCTTCATTTCATTGATAACATGAAACCCATCGAAAATGGGAGCGGTCGCATTATCATCGTTCCAACAGGTAGCTTTTTTCCCTTCAAGCGCATAAGCCTTTGCCAAAATGCGTGGTGCAATACAAATGCCGCCATAAGGAATTTCTAATTTTTTTGCCTGACTGAGAATATGATAACTGTTTGGATTATCAAGATGTTTCATCGCGCCGGGGCCACCAATGAAAAAAATACCATCATATTCGGAAATAGTTATTTTATCCAGGGCTACGTCAACGTTGGTTGTAGAAAGGTCTGAGGCAACAGCGCCGCCTGGCAGATTGCTTGCGGTAATAACTTTTATACCTTGATTTTCCAGCATGCGCTTGGTAACTGAATATTCAATTGGTTGATAACCATCGCTTGCGACCACTAAAATTATTTTTTTCCCGTTAATCAATGACATGCGATACTCCTTTAAATCATTGTGGAATTCATTCTTGTTTATCTTCAAGAGAATTATTTATAATTGTTTATATAAAAAAAGGATATGTGATGTATAGTTATCAATATATATTGAGTATCGTTCTCTTTTTTGTAACCAATCATACAAGTCAGCTCATGAGTAATATAGTATTGCCTATGGAAAAAAACGCAAAATTACAGCAAGAGATTAAAAAAGCAGAGCAAGATGTTCAAGATTCTTTGGCTCAACTTGCAAAATCGCAGCAAGAGCATGATATGATTGCCATTATAAAAGCTTCTCAACGATCTCATGAAGCGCAGTTAAAATTGGCAGATATGAAAAAGCAATTAAAAAAATAGTTTAATAAAGATATTAAATCAATCGTAAAAAACTAAGATTTCTGCATCGATTTCGATTGCAACTGAGTAAACGTTTTACTTTCATGTGTAGCAGTAACAGTCAAAGCAGGGAATAAGACTTCTTTATAGGTTAACTCTTTTTCAACTGGCTCTATAATAATCGAAACATTTTTGGTTTTAATTTCACGCTTTTGATTACCTATGCGTATAATAGCGCCATGCTGCTTTTTTATCATTGAGATCAATTGCATATATTTATAATTCAAAGGCTTATAGGTCCCATCCCAACGCACGCAATATAGATTTTTAATAATGAGCGAAGTCATACCTGAGAGAGCTTCAAACGTAATGAGGCTTGGTTGTAGTAACAACAAATGGTCTATCGTCGAAGTTCCATATTCCTGAATGAGTTTTGGAATCAACGTATACGCAATCCATTTTTCAGTAGAAATTCTGCTTCCCATGTACCCTGTGTCTATAACAATAATTTCAGGGCAAGATATG
>JANWKD010000090.1 GCA_025451595.1 Candidatus Babeliales bacterium
AAATTGAATACAAGCCTGAAAATTATTTAGATAGCGACACTATTGACGATATACAATGCTTTGCTACTCAAGTGAAAGAAAAATTATCACTGAAAGAAGAATTTGATTTTCATCAATTAATGGATGAAAAAAACAGATACTTAAAAAGGATATTGTACTCAAATGAGCCTATTCAGTTTTCGCAACTATTCTTTTCCACTCCAAAAAAATTAACTGCTGAGCAAGCAAGTTTTCTTAATAACATGAACAATGCTTTATATTCTGAAATATACGGAAAAAAAATTCTTTTATATAACGATTGCAGATGGGAATATAATTTCATGAATGATTATGACATCTCTATTTTTGGTAAATCAAAAATTCAGTCAATCTCTTGCAATTTACATTATATCAACACGTATCTGAAAATAGCATACGAACTAAAAGTACCCAAGCGATTGCGACCAAAAAAGAATGTTCCGAGCGCAACAAAAAAGGCAAAAAAGGTTATAAAAAAATCAAGGCCGATCTGAATGGGAAAAAATTCCCCTCATTTATAACTTATTTTCGAATATGAGAATATTTGATCTGAATTAATATTAATTTCAGAAATAAATATAAACAGATTCGTGCTGTTGATAAAACTTTCTATTATGATAAAATAACCATATAATACCAGTTTTGGAGGATATATGGTTTTTGGAAAAAAATTATCTTTTTTATTCTTATTTATCACAATTGCCTTTATACATCCGATTCTATCTCTTAATTATAAATTATTATTAGATAAAGGAGCACAGGCAATTGCAGGAGTTGCGATTACAAGCCCTTTCTGGTTAAATCATTTAAATAATTGGATGATAACCAAGCATTCGACTCCTGCTGATAAGGGTACAGAAAATTTTGTCAAAAATACGTAAAGAGAATATAAATTTGATAAACAGCAAATAAATGGACTGTCCGTAAAATCAGAAGATTTTGCGCTTATTGGTAAAAATAGTATAAGCGTACCGTTAAGAAGCAATTTATTGGACCCCAACTCAATTGCGCCACGGCGAGAAGAAATTGGTGAAAACGGTTTTCGAGTATATAATCGATGGAAAACAAAGAACATTTATTATGAAGAACTGTTAAATAAGGATAATAAAAAATATATTTATCAAATGCCTTTACCTCACGCGATCAAAACATGGCAAGCAGTAATTATTCATGAAGGAACTCATTGGCAACGCAATGCTGATAAACGCTTGTTTTTAACAACATTGATCACTGGCTCAATAGGTTATCATACCTTTATTAATCCAAGCGGATACATCAATAGACTAATACAGAAGCAATTGCCTATATCTGACAAATGGTACTCAAATTCTTTGACCTTAGTGCCTCGTTTATGGGTGGCTTATATTGCTCAAAAATTACTATTGTTAACCATCCATAAATATGAAGAATATTATGCAGATAAAGGCGTTATTGCCACAAAAGACCCGGCCTTATTAAGTGCTATTCGCGACTATTTTTATATTGAATATCTTTCTAATGAATTATCAAATAATTTAAAACCTCATAATCGTTGGTCAACTTCACGTTTTCTTTCAGATGAAAAGGATGCAAAAACACATCCAAATTTATTGTTACGCGCTTATTACTTTGAACAAGCATTAAAAAAAGTGGATCCGACAGCCCAAGAGTATGTACTTTCAAATGAGCCTGAAAAATATTGGAATATCGATGAATTTGATAACACTATCACGTTAAGTCGAAAGAATTAAGACTTAAAATCCACCAAGCCCAATTTTACTGATAAGATATTTCAGATCGCTGTCACAGAATCTGACCCCAGCACCGCAAAATGCATTTGCGTTATGTTTGCTTATAAAATCGTCAGCTCCAAAGGCAAAATAAATATTACGCAAAATAAACACTCTATTGAGCCATTTTAAATGAGGACGATTATCATCAATGCGATCGCGACCTCTAAAGTCGAATGCTTCAAGCGAAGTAATCCATCTAAAATTATCCGTATCAAATGGAATATTGAAATCAATTCCTAAGCCAAACGTATTTTCCATAAGGCCCGCTCGAAACGCAACATCTTTATAAATTTTTGCTACCTGTAAACTAAATTTAAGTTGATCTTCATAACGCTTTTTAGTATCGATGCGCCCGATAAGCTGCGGAATCGCAATCTTATCAGCCAACAGTTTCTCAACATTAAATTCATGCCCTAAATTATCATACCATTCACGATAGGTAATTTTGCGTTTTAAATTTCCCTTTTGCGAGCCAATAACTTGGAATATATAAAAATAATCGTCATTCGGATGAATACGAACGTCAACATACCCTTTTGCATCCTGAAACTTCACATGTTCAGCAGGTCCATACATATATTCGCCATGTGAATCAATGACGATATTTAAATTTTCAACCCGAGCCAAATAGTTACGAATACCGCCAATTGCCATGCGTAGATCACGATACGTTTCTTCATCATTGACCAATTTACCGATCAAACCTTTTCCTTCATCAACTTTTGCAGCTACCGAACTCATATTTCTAAAGCCCTCACGCGCTTGCAAAGCTGCATCTTCAAGATATTCTGTCGTCGATTCTAATTTATTTGCAACACGTGCAATATCACGATCAAATACATCCGAAATTCGCTCGACGCCTGCTTGCAGAGCTGGCAAAAAATCGCTTTCCAACTTTTGCGCAATACGATGAATATCGGAGCCCACGAGAGGAATATTCGTTTTCAGTTCACGCGCAAGCTCTTTAATATCATATATCATATCATTGATATGAGATTCGTTATGCTCCAACGTACGGTCAATGCGAGCTGAAATGTTTGCTATTTTTTCTACTGATATCGTAACATTATCAAATATCTGTTTAAGATCCTGCTCTCCCTGATGCGAACCGAATGTTTTTTTTAATGAATCAGTCACTACTTGAACGTTTTGCGTAATATTTTTGACCTGATGCAAAATTTCATCCATAGAGACTGGCGTTTTACCGGGTTTTTGTAACGGTTGGTCTGCCTCTAGTAAGGGTAATAATGAATCACCAGGAATAATTTCTAAAAACTTAGCCCCGAATAATCCTTCTTGACGAACCAAGGCGCAGGCATTATTATACAAATTATATTTTTTTCGAATACAAATAGTAGCTTTAGCTTGATATTCATTATTAGATAACAGCTCAATATGCTCTACCCAACCGACTTTAACACCGGCAATTTTTACGTCAGCTTTTTTTTCAAGACCAGATACGTCATTAAAATATATACTCTGTGATTTATAGTTATAGCGATCAAATCGAAACACGCCAATACGTGTTGTCATAAAAAAGAAAATTCCAAGTCCAACCAGGACAAGCATGCCCACTCGAGTTTCAGTTTTAATCTGCAAATCAATGTTCCTTTTTGAATATTAAACCCAGTATAATCTTTTTATCACAAATTCGTGATTTGCTCGTCGCTCTAGTATGGCATATATCCGGACCGTTGCCGTGCCCACGCTTGCATAGGAAAGAACAGAGAAAACTTCTGCTTGAAATTTTGGATCTAATAGCGAAGATAATTCTTTTGGCATACTTTTAAATTCTTTTTCATATATTTTTTGTAAATAATCATCCCAAATTTTGTTCAACGCGCCTCGTAATTGCACATTTTTTAATATCTCTGCAATTTTTTTACGGTGCGCCTGATCTTGCCCAGCCTCTGGCTGCTTTAAGCCATACAACGCCAATAAAGAGTTGGACAGTAACCACGGATTAAGAGTACTATGATTTGTCCAGAGCGTAAAGATATCAAATAAGGCTAATGGCGGACCTTTTTTTTCTGCAGAAGGGGGTTCATAAAAGAGAGCTGTTTTGAATAACTGCTGGAACTCATCAATTAACAACAACTCCGATACGTCATCAAGCTGATGAGGCCGTTTTTCCAAGAATTTAGTAAGTTCTTCATATAGATTTTTACCACCCATTTTTTTTCTTATTTCTTCACATATTGCTTTTAATGAGCCAACTTCCTTGACGGGAATAAAAGTTCGCTTTTTAAAATCATAGAGTTTATTAATATTAATTTTGCCGTTTTCTGAACTTATGCAAATTTTTATTGTGGCATCAATGCCATCGATTTGCTCTTGTAAAGTAAACTCCTGCCATTGATTGAGTGTCGGTAAAATTTTTTGTATCAATCCTTTCTGCTCAGCATCTGGCGCTGGCTTTCCTTCGGTTCCGGAAGATTTTACCTCAACGGTCAATTGATCCATAGCCAACGAAAGACCACCATATGCAAGTTGTGTTGCTTGCTGACGTGCTACCATGAGCGCGTCATAATCACGATGAGTCGTTGCCTGACGCGCGATTTGAAATACTAAAATTACCAGCACGCTCAATAACATAAGCGTAAGAACTAAAATATAACCAGAACGAACATTATTTTTCATTATTTTTGCCCCGGTTTTTTTTCAGCTTGTTGCACAGTCGGCGTTGCTTTCATATCAGTCGCTGTTGGTGTGGAAGCTACATCAGTTGAAGCTGAATCGGCTGGTGATACAATCGATTGGTACGAAGGGACCTCAAAGCGTAAAACAATTGGTATTTCTTGCGAATAGTCATTATTCCATAAACGAATATCCAAGATAATAAATTCAGGTATTAATGGTCGCTTTTTATTTGCTTTCTCTTTTTCTACCCATTCTAACTCGGTTGCATACTCAATTTTAGGTTTTTCCTCTTTTGGCTTTTCTTTGGATGCTCCTGGTTTTTCAGGCATCTTTTCTTTCTGTTTTTCAATAATAGTATACCCAAACTCTGTTTTTATTTGCTTGATATGCGTTACTAATTCATACGAGCGGATCGTTCCTGCTTTTTCAAACGGCTCCAATTCTAACTGATCAGATTCTTGTCGCATGAGGGTAAAACCCTGCGTACCCCGCTCGGGTGTTAATGTATATACAACGCGGGCTATAAACGGTTTTACTTTTGTATTCGGTGCATATTCGTAAACACGCATAGGATTATTGGTAATGAACGTAAGCGATGAGAGCGATTGCTGTTGGTTTTTACTCAAAAAGAGATGTTTGAGCGGTTTTATTGGTGTCGCAGAAGTATCAGTTTTTTTTAATTCAGTGGTACTTTTTTGCTCTTTTTCAGATAGAGTAGCTGCGTAGGGAGCAAATATTCCCGCAATATCACGCTCGAGTTGATTTTGTAACAATGAAATGCGCAAATCTTGCTCAATACGGTCTTCTACTGAACGAGTTGATCGATTGAGCGAAAAAAAACTTGTGTACAAAACAATCGCAATCATTGAGGAAAGAAAAATACTAATTAATAATTCTATTAAGGTAAAACCAAATCTCATGTTTTCTTCTCAGGACTATACAGCAATGAAATGAGAGCCGAAGATCGAGTATGAACACCTTCTTTCCACCGAGCACGTGCTTGTTGCATAATAATATTTTTAAAACTTGAAAGCGTAGAATTTTTTTCAACTGGTTTTGTTAGTAACATAATAGAACTAATATCAGTTTTTTTTTCTAGTTGCTCTTTTTCAATGCCACGCGCGTGGTTGATATCTTGTTCAACAATCAAAGACCGCAATTGTAACATATAATCAAATTTTTCAGAAAAAAATCTGATCATTTGCACCGAATTTTGCTGTAAAATGATAATTGAGCTCAAAAGTGTCGCCATAATAAATAAAGCTATCATTATTTCAGCAAGCGTAAAGCCTGTATGCTTATGGTTTTTGAAACGTATCATATGTTTTCAAGCGCATCGTAAAAGGGTTGAGCACGAGACCAAATTGCTTCATTCCATCAATCATATTAATAATTAAATCTTGTGCATAGCCTTGAGGTACAATATAAACCCAGGCGGTAAGCACCTCTCTTCCCGCACGAGACATTTCATCTTGGCCTTGAATGTAAAAATTTTTTATTTCAATCGCTTCAGGCCATTGCGCAGAATACCTTTGATATGCAGCTTGCACTGGTTTAAAAATGGGCTGTCCTTCTTTAGAAATATGATCTTCATATTCTGCATGCACCGTTCGCTTTTTAAAATCAAAAAAAACTCGATGTACCTTATTGGTTGCCAGCGCATGTTGCCAGGTTAATGCAAAAATCGTTTGTAAATTTGAAATAAACTCTCT
>JANWKD010000091.1 GCA_025451595.1 Candidatus Babeliales bacterium
AAATATTAAAATCGTTTTTTTGCCTATTGTCTATTGTCTATTGCCTTGTTGCATGCAACAGTGAATATCATCCTGAAACAAAAAGAAAAGGTTATTTCAAAATTGATTTTCCTGAAAAAAAATACCAGTTATTCGATCAACCCGGCTATCCCTATTCATTTGAATATCCTGCGTATGCTAAAGTGATCAAAGATTCTACCTTTTTTGGAGATAGAGCCGGAGATTGGTGGATCAACATTGATTTACCTCGTTTTGCAGGCCGCATTTATGTCAGTTATAAAGAAATTCATTCCCGCAATAACCTGGATTCATTGGTGAATGATGCTTTTAAAATGGCTTATAAAAAACATTCAGATATCTCAACCGGCATTACCGATAGCTTGATAAAAACTTCGAATAACGCCGAAGGCCTTTATTTTAGTCTCGCAGGTAATACCGCTACTGCCAACCAGTTTTTTCTTACTGATTCTACCAAACATTTTTTAAGAGGCGCTTTATATTTTGATGCCACTCCTAATGCTGATTCGCTGGGCATAGTAAATGATTTTTTAAAAAAAGATTTGCAGCATCTTATTAATACGTTGAGATGGAAATAAAAAAAATCCCGACGCTTACTGTCGGGACAGAGCAAATCACCGTATGCTTGCTTTGCTCTTATTTTTTCTATAGGGAATCCTTTGGAACCATTTTGCCGGGTTCTCCTATCTTCAATTGCTCAAGCTTAAATTCTTTTTCAAGATATTTTCGCTCCAGCGGCGCCCGGCTGAATAATTTGTAGTTTATTTTTTTTGTCCGTTTATCATTTCTGGATACTACCTCATTCAAAGAAACATCCGACATCTTTTTTTCCAGCATTGTTTCATCTTTTGTTATTACTGGTTCTTTATTTATCACTTTACCTTCAATAATCTCATCCTTCTTTGGGATTAGTTTTTTGACGCCAGCTTTTTCTTTTATTTCCGGTTCCTTTTTTTCAGTAGTGTTTTCAGTACGCTTGATATCACTTACTAATTCTGTTGTTTCCTTTGAGTCATACATTCTTACAAGCTCTTTATTATGATTTGTTTTTTTATAATCAACAAAACCATAAATACCTGCGCCGATCATCAACGTGGCGCCGACGTACAAAATTGATTTCATGTTTTTAAGTTTATTTGTTTAAAAATTTAAAGCCAGAACTAGATAGCAAAACTTTTTAAATAGGATTTGCTTTTCCGATAAATGATCCACTCCGCAAAAAGCATATTGCCAATTACACTGATCCAAAGCGACAGCTCATAATTTTCCAAATGGCCCCAATCGAGCAAATAAAAAACAATATGATACACCCGGAACGTAACAGCGGTCATTGTCATAGCATAGCTTCGTATCATCCATATTTTGTGGGCCAATACATTTTTCTTATGAATAGTGGTTAGACCATTGAGCGTAGTATAAAACCAAAAGCCTGCCATGAACATAAATAATACTCTTTCCCAAAAACTTCCCTTAGCAAAAAAAGACATATACAAACCGGTAGGAGCACCAAGAAATAGGACGACGGCTACATACAGTTTACCTGACCAACGATGAATGGCTTTTGATTTTTTTAAAATATATCTGGAAAATTGTATGAGTGCAGTTATGATACAGACCGAACCAGCAAAAATGTGAACATAAAAACAAGTATTATAAAAATTACTTTTAAATAAAATCGTTCGTTCTTCAATGAAACTAAAATCCTTGCTGAAAGAAAAATAAGGAAGGGTATTATATACAAGAAGCAAACTCAGAAAAGCGACCGGCAACCAAAACAACATTTGGAAAAGAACCTTTACCGATTTTTGAAAGGTAATTATTCGGGTGTTTTGCATACAGTGGTTTGAATCTTGGGATGCAATGGCCGGAAATATTTCACAAACAATGGTCGTTAGGAGTTTGTTAAAGGAGTTTTTGTTCAGACTATCTAACGGATTCTCTTTAGCACCGAGAATAGATTATTTTTGTTTAAAATAGTGGCTTTTGATAGCAATTGATAATATATTGGTTAGTGATAATGTGGTTGAAAAACAATTCGTTTGTGATCTTGCTAAATGCAAAGGTGGCTGCTGTGAAGAAGGTGATGCAGGAGCTCCACTGGATGAGAACGAACTTGATACAGTGATGGTATTGTATGAAAAAATTAAATCTTACCTAACGCAGGCTTCCATTGCCGAAATAGAAAAGAAAGGAAAATATGTTTATCATAAAGAGTTTGGTTGGGTCACGCCAACATTAGGCAATGATAAAGAAATCTGTGTTTATGGCTCTCGCGACGAAAAGGGAATTATCAAATGCGCATTTGAACAGGCTTATTATGATGGAGTGATCGGGTGGAAAAAGCCAATTAGCTGTCATTTATTTCCCGTGATTACAAAAAAGGGCAAACATGGTGATTATGATAGAGTAAATTATGAGCCAAGAGAAAGACTGTGTAAACCGGCCTGTTCGTTAGGCAAAAAACTGGAGGTGCCAGTTTACGAATTTTTAAAAGAAGCATTGATCAGGAAATATGGAGAAGATTTCTATAATGCTTTGGATAAAATGGCGAATCTTCGAACTAAAGAAAAAAAATAAACGAACCAAATAAAATTACATCTTGAAAGAAACTGCTTCAAATTTTATTGCAAAAAGTACAGACAAGGCAGCCGATAGGGAACATCGGCGCAAAATCAATTTCAATATTGGAAAGTATAATAGCGTTGTTCCGATTGGTAAACAACAGTTCAGTGATGTTAACCTTGCAAGGGAAAGGGCAAAGAATCTAAAATGGAAAGCATTGGAAACACTGGATAACCAGTTAGAAACTTTTGAAGTAGCCATTACAAAAAGGGGAGCTAAAGTGATCTGGGCAGAAGATGCACAACAAGCTTTGGAAGCAGTTCAGAAAATTTGCGAAGAGAAAAAATGTAAAACGTTGGTGAAGAGCAAGAGTATGGTGACAGAAGAAATTCACTTAAATAAATTCTTAGAAAAAATCGGAATCGAAAGTGTAGAGACTGATCTCGGTGAATATATTCAGCAATTGGATGGTGAAGCTCCCTATCATATTGTAACACCTGCTATGCATAAAAGCAAAGAGGATGTAGCAAAGCTTTTTGCCGAAAAATTAGGTACCGATCCAAACCTTACACCGGAAGAATTAACATTAGTGGCTAGGCAGGTATTGCGTGAAAAATATACAAAGGCTGAAGTGGGTATTACTGGCGCCAATTTTATCATTGCAGATATTGGTGCCATCGCTGTTACAGAAAATGAAGGCAATGCAAGATTAAGTTGTGCCTGGCCAAAAACGCATATTGTAATTACCGGTATTGAAAAAGTAATTCCTTCCATGAATGACCTTGCGTTGTTCTGGCCTTTGCTTGCGACTTATGGTACAGGACAACGGGTAACTGTTTACAGTACGATCATTACTGGTCCAAAACAGGAAAATGAAACCGACGGCCCTGAGGATATGTATGTGATTCTATTGGATAATGGGCGCACCAATATCCTGGCAAATGAAAAACAACGGGAAAGTTTATACTGTATTCGTTGCGGAGCTTGTTTGAATGCATGTCCTGTTTATAAAAATATCGGTGGACATACTTATGCAACAGCTTATAGCGGGCCGATCGGTTCTGTCATTACCCCCCATTTAAAAGAAATGGATCAATGGAAACATTTGAGTTATGCTTCTTCTCTTTGTGGTAACTGTACCGAAGTATGTGCTGTAAAAATTAATCTGCATGAATTGCTTTTGGAAAACCGGCATGAGGCGGTAGACGAAGGCAATAGTTCCTTTGTTGAGCGAACGGCCTGGAAAATGTGGAAGCAAGGCATGCTTCGCCGTAAATGGATGAATATGGCAGGTGGCGCTACAAAAAACTGGGTCGTCAATAGCCTGGTAAAGGGCTGGAAAGAACATCGCGGCAATATGGAGTTTCCAAAGAAATCATTCAATCAATTGTGGAAAGAGAAATATGGAAACAGGTAATTAAGTTTGCTGTAACCATTTAATACATTGCTTCTCTATAGTCATATCATTTCTCCACGCCTGCAATACATCTCTGATTTTATTGGAAAAGAAATTTTAAATGACCCTTTTCATATAACTAGTGATAAAGAAGCATACAAGCAATCTGCAGGAGCAAAAATCAGTTACAGCAATGAAAGAATTGAAAACACTGAATACTGGCTGAAACCACATTCCTTACTTTTTGAAAAAGACATTAAACAGCAATCAATAGAATGTTTTGATTCCAATGGGCAAAAATTTTTTTTTAAGACCGAAGGCGATTTTCCATTTGACATTTTCGCTGCCAGTTTTTATCTATTGAGCCGCTATGAAGAATATTTACCGCATCAAAAAGATATGTATGGTCGCTATGCTCATGAGAACTCATTGGCTTTTAAGGAAGGATTTCTACATATTCCTTTAGTTAATTTCTGGCTAAAAGAATTTAAAAGATCATTAAAGGAAAAATTCCCAACCCTCGAGCTTCGAATCTCAACCTTCGAATTACTCCTAACTTATGATATTGATGAAGCCTTTTCATATAAGAATAAAACTTTTCGAAGAACAGCCGGTGGGTTTTTAAAAGATGCTTTAAAAGGTCAATGGTCAAAGATCATTGAAAGGATACACGTATTGAAAGGAAAAAAGAAAGACCCTTATGATTCTTTTGAATGGACAGATGATTTGCATCGCCGGTATAATCTGAAACCATTGTATTTTTTTTTGGTGGCTCCAAAAAATGTTGAATACGATAAAAATATTCTGCCAGGGGAAAATGAAATGCGGGACCTTATAAGAAAACATGCTTCTCTATACAGGGTCGGTATCCATCCGTCCTGGCAGTGTGGAGACAAGCCATTGCTTATAAATTCTGAAATAAAAACATTAGAAAATATTACGGGAAATAAAATCACTATATCGAGAAGGCACTATTTAAAGTTTACTTTGCCTCAAACATTTCGACGTATGATAGAGGCAGGTATCACGGAAGAGCATTCAATGAGCTATGCAAGTATCAATGGCTTCAGGGCTTCTGTTGCTTCGCCATTTTATTGGTATGATCTTGAAAGGGAGAAAACCACCGGACTCTTATTGTATCCATTTTGTTTAATGGACGCTAACTCTTTTTACGAGCAAAAATTCACAGCACAACAGGCGTTGGATGAGATGCGGCAATACTACCAAATTATAAAATCGGTTAATGGCCTGATGATTACTTTATGGCATAATAATTTTTTCGGAACTGATAAATCCTTCGCGGGATGGAAGGAAATATATGAGCAGTTCATTAAGGAAATAAATCAGCGTTGAGATTATTTATGAAGGTACCGTTAGAATATTTTATACTCCTTCCGTTTCAGGTTGTTCTTTTGCCGGCATTTCCTTCGATGCCTTGTTCACCAAATAAACGCCCGATATAGTTACCAATCCTCCTATTGCAATAAAGGCAGTAAGCTTTTCATTAAATATAATCCAACCGCATAGTACAGCCACTATCGGGTTAATGTAGGCATAGATAGA
The DNA here is from genome assembly GCA_025451595.1 of Candidatus Babeliales bacterium. GTDB lineage: Bacteria > Babelota > Babeliae > Babelales > JANWKD01 > JANWKD01. The sequence continues at coordinate 5,540 of JANWKD010000091.1, forward strand.
AGCTTGCTCGGTAGAAAGATTTTGCAAAGCATATAAATAACAAACAAATGCAATGATGGAACCAAATAGGACAAGAAAGCCGATAGCCATCCATGATTGCCAAGGAATTTGTACAAAAGGAACAGCATTGCCGCTTAAATTAGTAAAACTAAATAATGCTATTCCCGAAATAAGCATTTGTAACCCTAAACTAAAATACGGATTAAAATGCGCCGCCTGATTCTTCGTATACAGCGTACCAAAGGCCCATGTCAATGTAGCAATCAGCGATAAAGTAATTCCAAAACGGAAATCAGCAATGAAGAAATCCTGAAGGTGCTCATAAAAAATAATACAAACTCCGCCAAAACCAAGCAATAAGCCAATAATTGCCGTCATTGAAATTTTTTCTTTTGCAGAAAACAAACCGATCACTACCAACCATAGCGGAAAGATAGCAGCCATAATAGCGCCAAGCCCGGCCGAAATAAATTGCATGCTCCATGTAGTTAGGCCATTACTCATTACAAAATTCAAAAAACTCAATACAAGAATCGGTATCCATTCTTTTCCTTTCGGAAGCTTCGTCCCTTTAATTAAAAAGAAAATCACATAGCACAATCCCGCAATTATCTGCCTTATACTCGCCAGTTGCAATGCCGGCATTCTTTTCACACCTTCCTTCGACGCTATCCACGTAGTACCCCATAGAAAGCAAACCAAGGCCAATGCAAAGATCGCCTTAGCTCTTGTTCCTTTTTTGTGAATGGTCAAGGGATTT
>JANWKD010000092.1 GCA_025451595.1 Candidatus Babeliales bacterium
ACCTTCTTTCAGATGATCTAAATTAAGCATATGTTGTTTCCACGCTTGATCAAGCGTTTCCAACATAAGCCATTTTTCAGCCTCTTGCACCATTTGCATATCTTGAGAACTTCTAAAGAGTTCATATTTTATAAGCAAGAAATTTGTAATATCACTTATTAATGCGTCACTCGTTGCAGGCATAGGAACTTCTTTTACAATTTCTTCAACGGACAACTTAGTTAATGTAGAAACGATTTGCACAATGCTTTCATATGCTTCTTTGGTAAGCGTACGCTTAATGGCAAACTGTCCCACCATATCAGAAACCGAAACGGCGGTCAGATCGCGAATCAGATCATAAATAGTAGACGAACTTTCTAAAATAGCACGTCGGTATTTATAGACAACCGTTCGTTGCTGATTCAACACATCATCGTATTCTAATAAATGTTTACGAATTTCAAAGTTATGTTTTTCAACTTTTTCTTGCGAACGCTCGATATGTTTGGAAATAAAATTAGATTCAATAATCTCATCTTCTTTCATACCAACTCGTTCCATAGTCTTTTTAATACCAGGGCCTGCAAAGATACGGATTAAATCATCTTCTAAAGAAATATAAAACCGTGATTCCCCTTGGTCACCTTGCCGTCCAGAGCGGCCTCGTAATTGGTTATCAATACGACGACTTTCATGCCGTTCTGTCCCAAGAATATATAAACCTCCAGCATCTAACGATGCAGCAGTTAATTTAATGTCAGTCCCTCGACCCGCCATATTGGTAGCGATAGTGACGCGTCCTGCTTCTCCCGCTAAAGCAACTATTTCTGCTTCTCGCGCATGATGCTTAGCGTTTAAAACGTTATGCGCAATACCGTGTGATGTCAAAATATTGCTCAACAACTCAGATGTTTCTACCGCGATAGTACCAATTAATATTGGTTGTCCCTTCATATGTCGTGCTTCTACATCTTTTACAATCGCCCGATATTTTGCATTGCGAGTCAAGAATATTAAGTCTGGCTGATCAATACGAATCATAGTTCGATTCGTGGGAATTGATACTACGTCAAGTTTATAAATTTTATGAAACTCTTCTGCTTCAGTCGCAGCAGTACCAGTCATACCGGCTAATTTTTTATACATTCTAAAATAATTTTGTAACGTTATGGCAGCAAGCGTTTGGCTTTCACGCTCTATGGTGACTCCTTCTTTAGCTTCTAGTGCCTGATGTAAACCATCGCTATAACGTCTTCCTGGTAATATACGACCAGTAAACTCGTCTACAATGAGTACCTGATCATCTTTAACCATGTAATCAACATCGCGCTTGAATAATGCATGAGCGCGCAACGCTTGGTTAATATGATGCAGCAGCATTAAATGTTCAATAGCATATAGATTTTCAATGCGAAACGCATTTTCTACTTTGTCAATACCAGATTCAGTTAATTGCACCGTGCGAGCTTTTTCGTCAACCTCATAATCAGTACCAGCTACTAACCTCGGAATTACACGATCCGCCTCCGTATATAATTTACTACTTGCGTCTGATGCGCCAGAAATAATAAGTGGCGTTCGGGCTTCATCTATTAAAATGGAGTCAACTTCATCAACAATTGCATAATTAAGATCACGTTGCACATAATCAGATAACCTAAACTTCATATTATCTCGTAAATAATCAAAGCCTAGTTCATTGTTGGTAGCATAAAGCACATCGGATACATATGCTTGTTTTCGCTCATGATCGTTCATGCTATTTTGGATAATACCGACAGTCAATCCAAGCCGCTGATAAATAGGACTCATCCACTCGGCGTCTCGACGCGCTAAATAATCATTGACCGTAACTAAATGCGCTCCTTTACCGGACAAAGCATTCAGATACAAGGGTAAGGTTGCGGTCAACGTTTTGCCTTCACCGGTTTTCATTTCAGCGATTTTTCCTTGATGAAGTACAATACCACCAATCAACTGAACATCAAAATGGCGTTGTCCTAACGTACGCTTGCCTGCTTCTCGCACCACCGCAAACGCTTCGGGTAATATATCATCTAATGATTTGCCCTGACTAATTTGCTCTCGAAATGTAGTTGTTTTTGCAGTCAATTGTTCGTCAGTTAAACTACTAATCGCAGGCTCAAAGCTATTAATATGACGCACTAGAGGATCAAGCCGTTTCAATTGACGAATATTGGCCGTCCCCATAATTTTGGCTAAAATTGCTGCAATCATTGTTAATTATTCTCCAAGTAAAACGCTCATCATATACGTATTCAATCAATGAAAATTATAAATTTGCTTCAGGTCGATAATAACCTATCACTTACGTATGATAAAATATTTTCAATTGTTTTTCCAATTATTTATTTTATCAAATGTTTCCGACATTTTTACACTCTCTAAAAAGAGGAGTAAACTAATGGTAATTTTTCTATTGTAAAGTGATAAAAGAATGGTTATTCATACTGATCCCTTTTTCTCAATCTATTTTGGTGACGCTAGAACGCAATTTATTCCTGCTCAGCTTGCTCATATAAAAAGCACAAAGGAGCTATTACAAGAGTCTTCCATTTCTTTCCTAAAACGCGTATTGCATATTAATGAACTAGTTTTTCTGCATCAAACCCATAGTAGTTCAGGGCTTTGTATTTCATCAAGAGCTCAAATTGAGACGTTACCACCATTTGGCTATGATGGAGATTTTATTATAACAAACGTTTCAAACATTGGGCTTGCCGTTGCCACTGCGGATTGTTTACCTATTATTATGTATGATTCGTTTAATCACTGCATTGCTATTGTTCATGCGGGCTGGCGAGGATCGGTGGGCAAAGTGGCTATAGCAGCTTTAGAGCAGATGCAAACCTATTTTAAAAGCTCAGTGGAGCATACTCGCATATTTTTTGGCCCTTCTGCAAAAGTTTGCTGTTATACTATTGGTTCTGAAGTTCTGCAAGCATTAGAACAGTTTTCATTTGCTCACGAAGTAGTGTTAAAATTTGGCTCAAATGTTTTATTTGATTTACCATTATTTAACCGATTGCTGTTGATTGACTATGGGATAAAAAAAGAAGCTTTTCATTTAACCTATAACAATTGCACCATTTGCGATGAATCATTTTGTTCGTATCGAAGACAACGATCTGTAGAACGCCAATCAACGGTGGTAGCATTAAAATGATTCCTCGATACAATTTTTCTATCGAAAAATCACTTGGAGCCGTCGCCGAGGCTATGGCCCACAGGCACCATGAGCGAATAAGCTCAAGAGGTCATCCCGAGCGTTTTGCGGCTTGTCCGGCGTAGCTTTAGCGAAGTCGGAAGCAAAATGTATCGAGGTCGATCATCCCGAGTGTTTTGCAAAGCAAAATGTATCGAGGGATTGACATTAAATCCAATTTTTTTAAGAATACAAGGCAAGTAAGAGTATCTTTATACAAAGGAGTAATAATGAAAAATGTTATACTATCTCTATTGACCATCTCTATTTCAATAAACACTTACGCAATGGTCACTGAAAAAGAGAGGAACTGCTTTCAGCTATTTGATTCCCAGAAGGATTTAAAAATAGCCGCATTCAATCAGCTTTCACCAGAAGATTATGATACTATCACTAAGAACGTTCAACATAGCCAACACCCGGAACAAGTAGAAAAAGCAATCAAAAATGTCGCAATTAATTTTTGCGCCCTTACGAAAGAAGAAAATAAACCTTTCCCTTATTCTTGTGATGAACTAGAAAAATCCTTACTTACCATGAAAATTGTGATGCAAAAAAAAGAAGTACAAAAACCAACCGATCTTGTTTCTGCTCGTATGTATGTTTTTTCTCAACTATTAACTCAAGAAGAACAAGCTTCAGTTCTCAAAGAAAATTTTCAAAAAAATCCAGACAAAACTCGCGAAGTAATGGTTCGCTATGCAAGTTTATTGGCAGACGAAGTAGTTAAACTTAATATCATCGAAAATAATAACGAAGCTCGACAAAATTTTATGAATGAAATCATTACTAAAAAAATGAACGAAATGACTGAATTTTATAAATAACGTTTTAATGATTATAAATCGGCTATAAATATTTTTATTTTACTATTTACAGCCGATTTATGTTTCAAATGAAATTAAATAAAATGCAAGACCGGCAGGAACTTTAAACGCAATAACGTGTTTACCATAAAATATGGTATCTGATAATGGATAATAGAGCCGCGCCTGGTCAACTTTCATCATTGTCTTACCATTGAGTACCTGAATATCAAGACCCTGCCACAATGGTGGAATAGGTTTGCCATCAAGATACACTTCTACCATAATTGGCTTTTCAATATCCGTCTTTAAAAATATCATTGCGGACCGAGCAGTATACGGTACTAATATAGACCCATTACCGGTACTTATTATAAATTCATTATGAACAAACCATTGTCCTTCTAAATATATTTTGTTCGCAAAAGACAGGGAGGGCACCGTAAAATAAATATTTTTTTTCGGTATTGGTAATTGACTATTGCCAAAAGGGGTATTCATAAAATCAGGGCCGGCAAAAAGCGTACTCACTTCTTTTATTTCTTCTGGTTGTTTTTTATACAAAAAGGGCGGCAAGATAATTTTAGGATAAATCTTTGCCAACTTCCGTCTAATTTCCAATTCTAACGCATAAGGATCTATTCCTTCTTCATTTTCAAAAATAATAGTATTGCGTGATTGCAATAATAGCGTTGGCCATGTTTCTAGTCCGAACTCATCCCACCACTGCGCATCGCCATCTAATAAAATGGGGTAAGAAATATGATATTTTTTAACGGCATCTAATACGACTTCTGGTTTTTTTTCGATCTCAAAACGAGGCGAGTGAACGCCAATTATCTTCAAGTGATGCTGCTTATAATAGCTTGCCAAACTGTTCAACATTGAAATTTGTCTCATCGAACCTACATCGCTCAGCGTCCAAAAGTGGAATAATATAAGCTCTTGATTGCTCAATGTTGAAAGATTCAATGGCGATGAATTGAGCCACCCATTTTGCGCTGGAACCTGCTTGATAGAACTGACAGTCATTTTTTCATTTGATAATACAAGAGCAGGTGAGCCATTATAGCAATAACTATGAGTTGTCATAATTATTGCTATGGCAGATCGCAATAGATTTTTTAATCTATTAATTATTTTGTTGTTCATGGTGGCGCAAAAAAGTTGGTACGTCTAAATCATTCATATCAACGCCCTGAGCTGATACGTCTGCTACAAGCGGTGGCTTCTTTTCAACTACCGCACTATTTTTCGGGTCTTTGTTTGGGAGAATAATTTCCTTGACGACCGATGCTGATTTTAATGTTTCAGTTGCTACTTTATTGGCAAATCCCGTGGCGATAATAGTCACGGTTACTTCATCTTCCATTTGCGGGTCAATGACTGAACCTAAAATAATATTTGCCTCAGGGTCTGCTTGTTGATAAATAACCGATGCTGCTGCACTAATTTCATGCAATCCCAAGGAGGTTCCGCCCGTTATATTTAATAAAACTCCTTTTGCACCTTGAATATTCATATTTTCAAGCAATGGCGATGAGATAGCGCTCAATGCTGCTTGTTGGGCACGATCTTTGCCACTTGCTCGTCCGGTACCCATGATAGCAAGCCCCATATCTTTCATAATTGTGCGCACATCTGCAAAGTCGACATTAATGTGACCGGGTTTTGAAATGATATCAGCAATACCCTTCACCGATTGATTCAAAATGGTATTAATTAAAGCAAAAGCGTCAATCATTGAGACTGATTGATCTACAATTTCAAGTAACTTTTGATTTGGTATGATCAATAACGTATCAACTTCTTTTTTTAACGCTTCTATAGCAAGCTGAGCTATAGCTGCTCGTCGCTTTCCTTCAAAATCAAATGGTTTGGTGACGACGGCAATTGATAAAATATTTTTTTCCCGCAATGCGCGTGCTATGACGGGTAATGCACCGGATCCTGTGCCGCCACCCATACCGGCGGTTAAAAATACAATATCTGCTTGATCGGCTATTTCCATAATATTACTTAAATCTTCTTCTGCTGCTCGCTTGCCAAGTTCTGGATTTGCGCCAGCTCCCAACCCTTTGGTGGATTTCATCCCCAATTGAATTTTATGTTGCGCCTTAGAAAATTGTAAGGCTTGCGCATCCGTATTTGCAGCAATAAATTCAATGCCTTGGTATAAAGAATCGATCATACTATTTATAGTATTTCCTCCAGCACCACCCACACCAATTACTTTAATACGTGCTGTAGGCACTTCATTCTTTTTTTCTAACTCAAACTCAATCATTGATACCCCTTCTTATATTAAAAAAAGTCTGCCATCCATGATTTCATGCGAGAAAATACTCTCACCAATAATGGACCAGATAAATGATCAATAGAAGTATCCTTTTTTTTCATAGCATGAAGCAAGAGTCCATAGCCAGTTGCATAGATGGGATTAGAAATTAATGAGCTAAACGACGATACGCCCAGAGGATTGCCAATACGCACCGGCATTAAAAATATATGAGAGGCTACTTGATCAATTCCTTTTGTAAGCGATCCTCCTCCTGTTATTACTAAACCTGCACAAATACGTGGCATTAAATAATGCTTGTCTATTTCTTTCTTTATTAAAGATAATAGTTCAGCAATTCGAGCTTCGATAATTTGAACTAATTCATGGGTAAAAACAACTTGCTTACTTACCCCATCAGCACATACGAGTTCTATACATTGATCTTTTTCGATTAAAGAAATGGAAGCAAAGCCATACATTTTTTTAATCGACTCTGCTTGAGCAAACGTTGTATGCAATCCAATGGCAATATCATTGGTTATATGATTACCCGCAACAGGCAAAACCATAGTATGCACGATACTACCATGTTGATAAATTGCTAAATCTGAAGTCCCGCCACCAATGTCAAGCATTGCAACTCCAATCTCTCGTTCATCTCCATTCAATACCGATTGAGCTGATGCTAACTGCTCAAGAATAATATCAATCACGCGAACGCCTGCCATCTCGCAGCATTTAATTAAATTTTGAACCGAAGCAATAGATCCTGTAATAAGATGAATATACGCTTCTAAGCGAACCCCATGCATACCAAGAGGATTGATAACCTTTTCTTGCGAATCGATAACAAAATAACGAGGGAGTACATGCAATAGTTGCTGTCCCTCAGGAATAACAATTGCTTTCGCTGCTGTTATAGCATGCGTAATATCAGCAGCGCCAATATGCCCATGCTTTATAGGTACCATTCCTTGAGAATTGAACGATTGAATATGACTTCCAGATATACCAATTACTGCAGATTCAATTGCGCACCCAGCCATAAGAGTTGCTTCTTGCACCGCATTTTTAATAGATTGAACCGTTTTTGCAATATCTACGACCACCCCTTTTTTAAGACCATAGGAAGGAGCGGTTCCTATTCCTAAAATTTCTACCACTTCGCTTTGTGCACATCGAGCAATTAAAACACAAATTTTAGTCGTTCCAATATCAATGGCAACGGTGATAGGATCTGAAAAAACCGATTTCATAACACCTCCTTTTTGGTTAAATCTAAACCCTGCTCATGCAAAGCATTAGAATTTATGTTAGAAAGATGCGGTGACACAATAATTTGATTTTTAAAGCGCACATCAGCAATCCATCCTCTTTGATTTTTTGATTTTTTTTTGTTCAATATCTTTTTTACCGATGATAAGAAGGTAAGTAACTTTTGATCAATGAGCATTTCGGCATGAGCAAGAATGCAAAAGTTTGACTCATGAGAATCGTATAAATAAACCGCAGCATGATCATGCCATTCAATATAATAATCCGTCCAAATTGTAGGATGAAAATTATTAATTGCAGCAATAAAATGTTCAATTTGATTATTAATATTTGCATGGTCAATAACCTTTAAATTAACACGAGGGCTTTCAGAGAAAATTGTACCATCTGTTATTAATCCGTTATTGGTCAATACCAATTCGTTGTTGATTCTCAGGAGAGGCTTACAAGATGAAATCGATGCGTATGCAATACCTGGCATTTTGTGATGAATAGCGATAGTATCAAGATAATTGAATTGCTCTTTTAATGCTTTTGCCATATGAGTAAGAGAAGGTTTTTTAGCTAACTGCTCATGCACAAACTGCTCTATATTCTGCGCAGTTGATTCAGATAAATAATTATCAATAGCATGAACATACAGATGTTGACTTATAGAATAATATCTGATAGTCATTATGCCTATAGTTGTCTTCATTACTAATAGGCAATAACACAACAAGCGTTTGAAACGCTTCGTCATGAATCGTCCTTTCCCCTAACCCTTACTATCTTTCTCTTATTTTTTAACTTTTTCTTGCCATACGAGTCAAGAATTTAGTAAATGTGATAGTTTACTCTATTAACAGAGTACAACTTTTTTTGAGTAATTCTAAAGAAAGTACCGTAGCTACAATGCCACATGCAGCTTGTCCAAGTCCCGTTAGTATTCGCATTTTATTATCAGGTTTTTCCATATTACAAACATACGCATTATTACAAGTATTATTATAAGTATTCTTTTCTTTTTTAGTTATACCTCTCTTGATAACTCCATTAACCGGTGAACCATTTTTTTTGCTTTCTTTTATAAATATGTGCGAGCTTGTTTGATTCATATCAAATATCTGTCTTATTCCCTTATAGGCTAATATAGCACCACCAATCCCAATAGACATGTATACTCCCTGTTGACACATGGTCCCTGTAGAAGCTATCACGTCATTTCGCATAGCGCGCGTTATTTCACCAAAATCAATTTGAAATCCTGATGGAGCAAAACAATTTGAAAATAGCCCTATCATTACTATCAAAAAAATCTTTCTCATACAATTAAACCTCGCAAAAAGAGATGCCGATTTTTATTTTATAGTGATATTTTGATTGCTTATAATAAATAGCAAAATGCCAGCTGCTACCGATGCATTATAAGAAATATCAGGCGTACGTTGCGGCAAGGTAATCAAGGTACCAGATTTTAAAATATCACGTGAAATACCGGTTCCTTCACTTCCAATAACTAAGCAAAGTGGTTGCTTATAGGTAATCTTTGTTGCATCGGCTCCGTTTTGCAATACCGCCAAATAGGATTGATAGCCCGACTTTGCAAGTTCTTGCATAGCGCTAACTGCTGATGGAGCTTGATACATTTCCATATGTTCCGCCAGCCCTGCTGATGCTTTTATAGCCGCCGCATTCAAAGGCGCACCGGTTTTTTGTACAATAATGATGCCTTCAAAACCAGTGCAATAGGCAGAACGAATGATCGCCCCCATGTTGCGCACATCTTGAATACCATCAAGCATTAGGAGCAATTTTTGCTTGGTTATCTCAAAGAACTTTTTACGATACACAAAGGGTGATGCGTAACCCAGGACACCTTGATGATCAGCAGTTCCCGCCATTTTGGTCAAAACGTCCCGAGACACATATTGAATCTGTATGCCTTTTGGCAATAATGATTCTATCTGTTGCCATGCTTTAGGAGTAGGTTTAGTAGTATAAATAATATGCAATTTTCTTTTTTTTGCTTTTAGCAATTCGACAATAGGATGAATGCCATATATAATTTCTGTTTCTTTTTTTATCATAGTAAAAAATCCTTATAAAATTATTCTACTTGGCCAAAGACTTTGTCTTTTTAAGCCGAAAACGAATGACAATGGGCCCAAATAGGGTGAGGCTTCGAAGAATTTCGCGCTCGCTAGCTTAAAAAACCAATGCGCTTCACCTTATATAATAGCATAAAAGGCTACATTTATTAAGATTACCAAAAAAAGAAACGTCATATTTGTATTGATTTTTTATTAAATTTTTTTTATAGATAAATATAAATATGGTCAAACAACAAAACGGAGGCCTTTATGAAAAAACTATTTTTTATTCTTACTTTATCTACGTTAACTATGAAGCCCTACAACAATGATCTTTTACATGCAATGAATAAATTTTGTGATACCGTGAACGCCGTAAGTATGCAGGATTTCCCTATATCAAATGAAGATAAGTCTTGTGCAAGTGCAGCTATTGCCTTTGACGGTGATTTTGTAGTGGTAACGCTGAAGGAAATCGATGATAAAAAAAGTGTAAAAACGTTTTATAACGAATTTGAAAAAAGCCTTACCCTCATTATAACGAGCAAGCAAGGAGAAATTCAAGTTAAACTCGATGAATACCAAATCGAGATCAAGCAACGCATAAATAGCATCGAAGAAATACACGATGAAAATGGTGTTATACACAAGACTACTACAAATGTTTTCCATTCGAGCTCAATTAAATCTTTACCTGTTGCAGTAGATATTAAAAATTATACTATTGAAAAACCAGATGAACAACAACAAGTTATTATTAAATTACCGAAAACAATTTCTCAGAATAAATAAATAAAACAAATGCTTCAATCTTCTATCATTGATTACTCGAAGAAAGGCCTGAGTTATTCAGACCTTTCTTTTTTTACGCCATTATCTTCGTATGCTTCTAGCTGGATCGAAATAAGCAAAAAAGCACTTTATCACAATATTGCGCAATATCGTTCTGTTATTGGTTCGAATGTGATATTAGCTGCGGTGATAAAAGCGAATGCATATGGACATGGTATAGTGTCCATTGCTTATTTAGCAGAACAAAATCCACAGGTTAATTACTTGTGCGTAGTACGGTTGACGGAAGCGATACTATTACGCCAACATGGTATTAAAAAGCCAATTTTGGTGCTCAGTATTATTGATGAGAATCCCACGTATGCCATCGAACTTGATATCGATCTCGTTGTGTATGACACTCAAACCGTAGATCAATTATATGAAATAGCAAAAAAGCTCCAAAAAAAAATACGTATTCACATAAAAATAGATACCGGTCTTTCGCGGCTTGGTATCTTATGGGACCAAGCAGTTCCTCATATCAAACAATGGCATGCACGAGAATGGCTTGATCTGCTGGGAATTTTTACTCATTTTGCAGAATCAGAAAGTAGCAATCAAGAATTTACTCAACTACAACAACAACGATTTAATGCGGTTGTTACTCATTTAAAAAATGATTCAATTGTTTTTCCCTTTGTTCATGCCAGCTGTTCTGCAGCAATGACCGTTTCTATGAATTACCACTACAATTTTGTCAGATTAGGCATTGGCTTATATGGCTTGTGGTCATCGACTGAGAATAAACAAATCAGCTACAAACAGCATACAACATTTAGCTTGCAACCAATTTTACAATGGAAAACCAACATAATTCAAATTAAAACAATTCCCGCCCATAGTTGGGTCGGTTACGATAGAACTTTTTTTACTGATAAAGAGATGACTATTGCTATATTGCCTATTGGATATTCTGATGGCTACGATCGAGGATTGTCAAACCGAGGATCTGTTATGGTCAATAATCGCTATGCAATGATCCGCGGCCGGATTGCGATGAACTTAATGATGATTGATATAACTGATATTCCAGAAGTTCACCTTGGTACCCAAGCAATATTAATTGGGCAACAAGAAAAAGTATGCGCTGATTTTCTCGCAACGCAATGCAATACTATTAACTATGAAATTGTTGCCCGCATAAACCCTGAGATAGCTCGGATTATTGTTGACTGATTATGTTACCTTCTTTTTCAAATACGGAATAATGATATTCGCTTTTTAATTGCTTTAATTCAGGCAGAAGGATGCTTTTATTTTTCTGTGCTTGTTGATAAAAATAATTAAAAAAATTACGTATGCCGATTCTTTTTTTCATAAAATTTTTTGAAATATTACGGGGATACATAACTTGGAAAGAATCATCTTTGCCTGAAACAAGAAAGTCACATTGAACTTCAGAGAGTAAATAGTTCATATACTCAATTTGCGTAGAGGGATAAACATTTTTTAGTAATTGAGCGGCGCGACGATATTGCTTATCTCTGATGAATAATTTTAATTCACTGAGTGAATCTTGAATATGCAAATCTTTTGGCTTAAGTGGTAATTGAGTTATTCTTAATGGTTCAGTTTTTTTACCTGCATACACAGAAAATGCAATCAGTAGAATAGACAACGGCACGTAATTCATCTCAATTTTCTCCTTAATTAATAACTAAATTTGTAGTATAGTATATAGAGTTAGTTCATTATAAACCATTATTACCATTTTATATTAATTATATGTTTATCGTTGAAGGCAACATCGGCGCTGGTAAATCTACCTTTCTCAAACTTATTGCACAATACCGTCCTCATATTACTATTGCGTTAGAACCAGTCAATACCTGGCAAAATAATGTTTTTGGCCAATCGTTACTTGCAAACTTTTATCAAAATCCCAAGCGCTGGGCCTACAGCATGGAAACTTTTGCCATGCTATGCCGTGTTCGAGAACATATTATTGAACAACAAAATCCAAACCCTTTTCGTATTATTGAACGGTCAATCTACTCTGGCCATTATGTTTTTACTCACAACAGTTATGAAGCGGGCTTTATGACAGATTTTGAATGGCATATGTATAATCAATGGTTTGATTATTTAATTCCCAAAAAATGTCATGATCCACATGGCTTTATCTATTTGCAAACATCACCAGAAATAGCCTATGAACGAATAAAAAAGCGAAATCGTTTGGCAGAGAAAAAAATTACCATTGCGTACTTAAAACAAATTCACCAACAGCATGAGAAATTTTTAATGCAAAAAATTGGTTTATTACCAAGCCTTAAAAATGTTCCAGTCATGGTTTTAGACTGTAATCAAGAATTTGAAGAGAATCCGTTTATTTTAAATCAGTTTTTTGATAGCGTAGAGCTTTTTATACAACAATATCGCCAGGAGTCTGGTATAAAACAGATAGAATTATGATTTCAATTCTCATTCAAATGCTTTTTTATATGTTCCTGCAGATCAATATTCAATTTTTGAGCCATCTGCTCGGCCAGCCTGTGCAATAACACCACGCGTTTGTATTTGAACGGATTTTGATCAATTTCTAGATTTTTTGTTTCGCTCATCAAATAACGTAAGATTTCATAGCCTTTTGTTTTGGGAGGCTTTTCCTGCTTGCACCAACTATGCGCTATTCCCGCAATAATCATCTGCTCGAGCCGCGCGATATCATCATCGGGTACAATAGCCACCATTTTACGAAATGGAAAATTGTCCTTTGAATTAAGATAATAGGTATTGAGCTCATCGTCATAACAAAAGGTATGATATGGTCCACTTGATTGATAATTTGGAAAATTGTATACATGTGTATGCTCAGTGCTCTTTTTTATAGTTCTAAAATGAGGCAACCGTGCCAATCCATGTCCGCGGACTTTATATAATTTGTTTCCAATATAAAAGAAATTTTTACTATTAATATTGTACAGTGCATAGTGATCTCTATCATACAAGATATAATATTTTCGGCCATACGGCGCACTCGAATAACATTTACAGTAGGGAGTTTTAATATTGAATTTAATTAATAGATAACCTGCATCTAAATGAGGGCATATAAAATCTTCCAAATCAATTGAATAACGTATGATATCTGAATAGTTGATTAAATAACAATCAGTTCGTTGCCATTCTTGCCTATGCAACCCATGATTCAAAGAATAATACAGCTGTTTATGTAATTGTGGGTTTGAGCTCAGAAACTCATTAAATAAGCTTTCTATATCTATTATATTGGTAGATTTTTTTTGTTGATAATCATACTGCATTATAAAATCATCACCAGTATAAAATTCTATATTATTCGCAGAAGTAAACGTTCTTTCCTTATTGGCAATAAATAGTGTAGTCCCAGGTCCAAAGCGGATAAATGACGATCTTAATCCATCTGGAACCGCAATCGGCTGACTTTCAGTCGTAATTTGTTGAAAATCAGCATTATCTTTTACTGTTAATATACAAGGAGAACTACCAATAATAAATTGATTCTGATGTGGATGAACACAGTAAATCTTTTGTTTAAGCGCAAGATTAATATCCCTTTTCCATTGAATCTTTTTATCTTCGATTTTTATCAACTTTAAATCAAAGGGATCGTCTATGTATATCGACGAGTGCTCGTTGGGTCCAGCTCCATCAAAACTCCACATAAGAAATATCTCATTTGATCTGATATTTTCATCCAATAAGCCAAAAGTGCCGTTCTTTTTGCTACGATCATATATATCTTTATGTTCTCTGTATAATCTTCTATTTTGCTCTTTAAATTCTTTTGAAACATACTGATCGAAAGGAATTATATAATTTTTTGCTGTTTTATCATGAATATACTCTTCATTACATAAATTCCAAATAGGTAATTTTATCTCATCAGGAATCGATTTGAAAATCTTATAAAATTCCAAATCCAAGGGTTCTAATTTGTCATTGTTAGATTTATGAAATAATCCCGTTACTTTTTTTATAAGTGATTTGGAATGCGCACTGTCAGAATGTTTTTCGCAACCCCAACTGAGTATTGAGAAGGTGGCAATGGCTATTCCATATATAATCTTCATTTCCCCTGATCCTTATTGCGTTGGCTCCTGCTCAGTTCTCATTTAAATGTTTTTTTAGGTGCTCTTGCAAGTCTATATTCAGTTTTTTAGCCATTTGCTCTGCCAATCGTTGCAACAAAAACAGTCGTTTTTGCTTGAATGGATTTTGATAAGCTTCTAGATTTTTTGTTTCGCTCATCAAATAACGTAGGATTTCATAGCCTTGTGGAGTAGGTGCTTTTTCTTGCTTGCACCAATTGTGCGCTATGCTTGCAATAATCATCTGCTCGAGCCGCGCAATATCATCGTCGGGCACAATGGCAAGCATCTTGCGCGAGGGAAACTGATTCGTCCGTTGGTCATCATCAGTATTTAACACATCATCGTAACAAAACGTATGAAACGATCCGTTTGATTGATAATTAATAAAATCATACACATACGTATACATTGAGCTTTTCTTGATGGTTTTATAACCAGGAAGAGGACTGTCATGATTAGATCGTGACCCTCTATAGATCTTATCACCGATATATACAAAACTTTTGGAGGCAATGTTGTATAACGCAAAGTAGTCTTCAAAGTTACATGTTTTATGAGTTTCCCTATAGGGTTTATCGGTAACGCACGAGCAATAGGGCGCTTTAATATTAAATTTGAACAAGAGGTAATTCGATTGCGCTGTTGGATATACAAAATCCTCAAGCTGAATCGCATGTTGCAATAGAGCTGAATAATTTTTTAAATAACAGTCCGGGCTGAGAGCTTCCTTTTTATTAACTTTCTTTCTGTGCATATACCAACAAATTCGATCATATAGTTTCTTATGTAACACCGGATTGGTTTGCAAATAACCATTAAATAGTTGCTCTACATCAATCTGTTGTACAACTTTTTGCTGGTTATAATCATATTGATACAACATGCAGGCAAGCCCTTCCTGCTCCCTTTCTCTGATTATAATCGAAGAATCAGGACCAAATCGAATGGCTTTAGCCTTTTTTTCTATTTCGTCGGGTATTGCAAGATTTTTACATTCGCTGTTCATTTGACCAGAATCGGAATCATTGGTCACCGTAAGCAACGATAGTGGGTGGCCAATAATAAACTGACTTTTGTCAGGATGTCCGCAGAATATGCTTGTTTTTGAAGCCAGGTTACCGTCAGCTTGCCATCTAATATACTCTTCATTGATTGTTTTTAATCTTGGATAATCACTTAAAAGATGAATTTTAATATTTGATTGACTACTCGGTCCCGCCCCATACTCATTATGAATAGGATATTTATCTTTTTGCGGACTATTTTCTTCTCGTACCAGCATTATCCCTGATGGCTGATCATAATCAGGAGAATGTCGAATAGGATAATCACAATGACGATTATAATTGTCCCAAAATGTCATATCCTTATACCGTTTTGTATGAGGCTCTAAAAACTCTTGGCTAAAGTTCTGATTGAACGGAATCATAAAATTATGATCGATATCATTATGAATATACCCATTACTTTTGTTATATTCATGCCAAATAGATACTTTAATCTCAGCAGGAAACTCTTTCAACAATTTATAAAAATCAAGATCAAAAGGTTGTTCAGGAATCGACGATTTACTAAATATATGTGTTACTTTTTTTAACAGCGATTGCTCAGAATTAGATGATTGCTTATCACAAGCCAGACTTTGTACACCTATGGTCAAAGCAACTAATATTGTTGCTACATTCATTTTTAAAATCCTTTTATCATAATAGTTTATTACTATTAAATCTGTTTAATCTATTGTGTTCTATTTTTCAGCTCATAAAGATATTTGTCCCCCTAAATACTCGTTTAAATGCTTTCTTATATGCTCTTGTAAATCTATATTCAGTTGTTTTGCCATCTGCTCTGCCCATCGGTGCAACAAGAACCGT
>JANWKD010000093.1 GCA_025451595.1 Candidatus Babeliales bacterium
CCACCACCGCCACCAGTACCCTCAAATCCTATCTTAAAAATTCAATACCTTCTACAATAATAAGAAGATTTGAATTGATAGTCAGTACCGCATTTCCTGCTCTTTGTGCAGCTGCGGCCCAATCAGTTGCTACATTACCATCGCCCCAGGTAGCGCTTGCGTGAGGTTCATTATGCAAATCGACGCCGATTACACACGAATAGTTTTTATAGCGTGTTACTAACATTTGCCAATCACTGATAAAGCGTGATTCAGGATATGCGGACGTATACCATAATCCACTGCCTTGAGCGCTGTTGCCTGCATCGCTGCGATGATGATCTAAAATAACGCAAAGGCCAATTTGTTGCGCATACGCTATTATTTTATCAAGTACTTGTAAAGGAGATAAACCAACTAAGTCTGGATTGGAATTTTGATCAATGCCAGAAGGCATAGCGCCAGAGTCAAATGCTTGATTACAAAAAGGAATACGCACCACGTTAAAGCCTAATGATAGCATTTGATCGAGCATGCTTTTGTAACCACGACTCCATAAACCATGAGGCGCCATATTTGGTGTTTCTAATCCAAACCAGCTTACCCCAAGTAAGCGAACTGCACTACCCGTTGCATCAACTATTTGATTGCCTAAAGTCGAAAGTGGTCGTTGTACTTCACTAATGAGTGTGGCATGAGCGCTTGATGCTATAATACCCAGCATCAATGCTATTGAAATGAATAACTGTTTGCATTTATTCATACAATCCTTTTTTGTAAGAGGTTAATAAATCGTTGGCTTTAGTAGTTATAGTATGTCATAGTTTGTGAAATCAAGAATATTTGAAAATTTTTTTAGACCTTGCAAAAGTATAGTTAGCCTTTATAATGAACCTGATTTATGAAACACATTTCTAAAAAGGACACTATGTTAAAAAAAACATTACTTCTTACTTGCTTGGTAAGCTTTTTCTGTTTTGGGCAACCTCACGATAAATATGAAAAAGTAGTTTGGGGTTTATTTGCCGTTCCTCCGGCAGTATGGTTTGGTAGTAGCATTTTAGAGTATCAGGCTAAAAAGCAGGCATATCCATATAATAATATGACTCATGAGAAACTTGAGCAATGGAAAAAATATTTAGAAACAACAAAAAAAATTTCAGGAACGATAACTGCTATGGAAGCTGGCGGAGCTGTTATTTTTAAATGTATTACCCCTCTGTATTTTTATCGATAGCTAAGACTCTAGCTAATTGGCGTAAATGGTTTTAGAATAATGAATAAAATTTAATTCTTTGAGGATTTAAGCATGAATATAATAAAGTTTACTTTCATCAATCTCGTTTTTGCTATACAGTTTATTTTGCCCCTCGCTCAAGAAGCTCGTTTGAAGGGGTTTGTTTACCTGAATGAGATTGATCCTTCTATTCTTGTTTCTTTACGTTATAATAGCACACAAAATTTTGTTGGTAGGCCCGTTGATGGGTATCATAAATCAGTAGTGATTATGACTCAAAAAACAGCAGAAGCTTTAAAACAAGTGCAACAAGATTTAAAAAATGATGGCTATTCGTTAGTGGTTTACGATGCGTACCGCCCGCAAGAAGCAGTTAATCATTTTATGAGTTGGAGCCAAGATATTAATGATCAAGGAAAAAAATCACACTATTACCCTCGCGTTAATAAAGCGGATGTTTTTGAGTTAGGCTATGTTGCGAAACGATCTGGACATAGTAGAGGCAGCACGGTTGATCTTACTATTATTCCTATTAATAAATCGTTACACGAAATTAAAGAAACTGAGCGGACATTATTAGATGGCTTTAGCATTAAATTTTTAGATGATGGCACCGTGGATATGGGCTCATCATTTGATTTATTTGACGTTGCTTCCCATTATGAGAATGATTTAATTGCTGAACAATATAAAAAAATGAGAACGTATTTAAAAACTGTTATGGAAAAGCATGGGTTCAAAAACTATTCAGAAGAATGGTGGCATTTTACGCTTAAAGATGAGCCTTTTCCTGCATCAGAAAACAGTAGCTATTTTAATTTTCCTGTCGAATAATTGATAATTTTACAAACATTTTTTATGCTGAGTACATAACGATATTTTGAATTCTCTTATGCACTCAGTATTCATAATTTTTTATGCTTTCAATTATGCTGCAACATTACAAAATGGTTGTTAACTCTTACAAGGGTTACCTATATTACAGGTATTATCGATATCACCATTGACCATTGAATTTAAGTCCCCAAAAATTTCTTCTTCGTTGATTGTTATAAATGGAATATCTTCGCCGCATGTTTTAAGCCATAAGTCATGTATCAGTTGGCTGCCGCCATAAGCACCACCTTGCGCTACCGTTACCAGTTCTCGAAGTCTAGGTTTATGCTGTGCAATAAGATTTTCAGGACTTGCCATAACCATAGCGAATGTTTTCTCAAACAGTGTTTCTCCGGCTTTGTAAGACTCTTCTTCCATATCATACGTATCAGATAAATAATTGATAGCGCATTCGCTAGCAAATACCATTAATTCTACAATGCCTTCATGCGTGCCGCCCATGTCTTTGTAAGCTTGAATAGCATCATAAGCGATTGATAATTCACTTAAATCACCAGGAAAAGGGTAGCCCACTTTTTTGATAATTTTTTTAAATGATTGTAGCTGAGGATTGATATGAAAGTTGTTCTCAACCGTTTCATTAACAAAATCAAAATCTTGTACGAGCATATTTTTCCCTTCGTTAAAAATAGTAAAAAGAGGATTTCAAATATAGAATGAATTTAATTTATTATAGCGTAAATTGTTGTAAAATCCAAAGAAGTATACTATGAGCTTATTATTATCCTTTCTTTCATTAATTTGCGTCTGGGGCAGTGTTTTCTGTAATGTTAATGATCGAAAATATGATTTAAAGCTCGTATTTGGCCATGATTGCGAATATCAAAAACCTTCATGTATTGATTATTTTAAAAATTCAAATATTAATTTTGATATAAATCCAGCCTCGAGTAGCTATTCATCGTTCAACATCAGTGATAAGCTTGAAGACTTCTGTATAAAACCATTATCATGCCAAGTTCAAAATGAGCTTGATATGATGTCTTATGAGGATTTTGAAGGCCAAGCCATCTCCGCTCTTTACTATCCTCATGGAATGCTCAATTATTATAATCTATATGATCATTCATATTTTAAAGAGTTTATAAAACGAAATTGCGATCATGAAATTGCTAAATCTCATCTTCAATGGGTTAAAAAAAGATATTGCACTGAAAAAGATTTTCATGAACAAGCTGATCAATTGCCATTTAATCTGTTTGAAGAAGCGGATGATTTATTATCAGAAATTACAAGACCTCATGCTGCTATTGAGATAGAAGATTTTTATCAGGAATATAAACACTTTTCATATGGCAATTCTTTGCATGCGCAACGTTACAAAAAACGCTGCGAAGCGATGAAAAATCAATATGATAGTCTTACAAAAACAACCAAATTGCATCCATTAACAAAAAAACTACTAAAAGATAATGGTATTAAATCAAAGAAATTCAAAAAATTTTCTGGCAGTGCATTTCAAATGCAACTATATGATGAATTTAATCAAATACTGAATCAAGTAAGCAGTTTAAAAAATTGTAGTTCAGTGATATCAAACTATATTCCTGATATTGTTTCTCTTGTCGATATTGGACAATCATTCAACAAACGAGGTTTTTTGATCAAAGCGGCATTAGTTGCTGATTTTTGTTGGTCATTTATTTCTGCCTGTGCGCAAGGCATTGCATTAGGATCATCTGAACTAGCTGATTATATTTTGCATCCTATCGACTCAACCATTGGATTAATGTTCAATATAAGTTCAATAGCTTACCATTTAGGACGTTTGTTCTATCAAATAGCCGATATTAGCGCGCTTGCAAGTTTACAGCATTTGGATCTATATGATGAAAATGATTATCAGCATTTATCAAAAAGACCTGGCATCAACTTAATTTTTGGTAATGAAGCAAATCAACAATTAAAAATATTATGCAACAATTGTTCAACAATAACTAAATCATTCTATGAACACATGAAAAATTTATCCTGGCAAGACAACGTAAAATATGCGGTTTCAATTGGTACTGAAATATTTTTAACAAAAAAATGTGCTAAAACTTTACATAACATTACAAATAAAGCCTGCGCTCGTGCAACGCAGATTATACAGCAACTTGATGCAAAAGTAATTACTGCTGAAGCTGCATTAGTATGTCCAGGGAATGCAATGGTCCAAATTGTAGGTCAAGCAAGCCAAGTAGCGCATGAATTAGCCGAAAGTAAGCCGCTATTGCCACTTCCGATTAATAAAGCAAAAGGACCATTTACACACTTCAAGGAATATATTATCGAATTAAAAGAAACCATACCGCAGTTAAAAAAAAGATTTGATGGGGTTATTATACAATGTGGTGAAAAGTCTTTGGCTGTTTCTGCAGATTATGAACATCTTTTTATGTTTGAAATTAAGCAACATTATAAAAAAAAATTCAAACAATGCATACCTCGTTTGAATGGCTTTCATCATGATTATTTGGGTAAGCTTGAGGAAAGTGGCATTGTAAGATATGTCAATATTAAAGAGGGTTTACATGGCACTTATAAAGCGGATGTTATTGTAAATGGGATAAAATTCGAAGGAAAGACTTTCTTCCCTCAGTTTTGGAATCATGAAAAAGTGTTAGAAAAAATTTTTGAATCATTGCAGAATTTAATCGATAAGCCTATATTACAAAAGAATGGAAATTGGCAATTTAAGGGAATAACTTCAGAAGGAATAAAAATTGAGACAATAGTTGATGTTAAAAATGAAAAAATTATTACTGCTTTTCCAAAAATAGTTACATAAATAAATGAATACTTTGATTTTAAAATTTTCATATGGATCTTATGATTTAGCAAATGCTGGAACAGCTGAACTAGAAATTTTAGGCAATTTTTTATCAAGTGATTTTGATACTGATTATGTACGTTTTTATAGCTGGATTGATTGGCTTTATGATCCGAAATATATTTCAACGTGTGGTAATGCTAGTGAACTAGCTAAAATTGATGATGTTATTGAAATATATAATATTTTTGATGAAGAATGGGAAGGGCCATATTTTGCCATGAATAAGGATAAATTTGCTAAATTTCTGCATGAATGGCGAGACTTAGTTAACCTTCAACCAAAAACAATTATTGTCACTCAACATCATGATGGTTCTTTAACGCTCGAAGGTAAAGATTTTCCTGAATGGGCATCACAATAATTACAGTTCAGTATATTTTGCGCTATTGCCTTTTGCTTTATCAACCGGATATTTCAGTTCATTTTTTTTCATTTTTTCTTCAAATGCCTGTGCCAGATCAATATTCAAATCGTGGCTCATTAAGAGCACCCAGAACAACACGTCAGAAAGTTCTTCTGCAAATTTTTGCTTATGAGTTTCAATATAATCATATAATTGCTGATTATTTTTCCATTGAAAAAGTTCAAGAAGCTCGGTTGATTCCAATACTAAAGAAAGCGCAACATCTTTGGGATTATGAAATTGTTTCCAATCACGCGCATCACGGATATCAATGACGCGCTTGGTTAATTGGTTTATGGTGTCGTTCATGGTAATTTCCTAAAACAGGGTTTTTATTGCCTGCTAGTATACCAAAAGCGATAATTATCGGAAGCTGTTTTGATATTTAATTTCATATTGACATCTTAGATGATAAGCGATATTGTAATAATATTATGATGAATAATATTATATCTCAGCATTCATTCTTATTTTTAAAGCATATATCAAAGAAGCGCTTAGGCGCTTAAATCCTGTATTTTCCAAACTATTATTTTGTATTTTTTATGTATCGGTTAAATCCGAATCAATAATTATGTATTTATGTATGAAAGAAATATATGAGAAAAAGTTTTGCAAGTGATAATTATGCTGGCGTAGATCAAGCTATTATGCGAGCTATCATTGAAGCAAATAGTAATGATGTACCGGCATATGGCAATGATCAATATACCGCCCGTGCAGTTGAAGTGTTTAAAGAACATTTTGGACAAGATGTTGATGTTTATTTTGTTTTTACCGGAACTGCAGCAAATGTCCTAGGATTGCAAACATTCATCCAATCACATCAAGTCATTATTTGTCCCGAAACAGCGCATATTAATACTGATGAATGCGGCGCAATAGAAAAATTTCTGGGCTCTAAGCTGCTCGCGGTGCCAACACGTGACGGTAAACTTACCATTGATGATATTAAGCCGCTATTAACGTCGCTTGGCGATCAACATAGGGCTCAACCAAAGCTTATTTCAATAACACAATCGACAGAGTTGGGAACCATATATAGTGTTGAAGAAATAAAGCAGATAGTAGATTTTGCGCATCAGTACAATATGTTTGTTCATGTAGATGGCGCTCGTCTTGCAAATGCAGCAGCTGCACTGGATCTGCCATTGCGCTCCTTTACCACAGATCTTGGGGTCGATCTTATTACTTTTGGTGGTACCAAAAATGGTATGATGATGGGAGAAGCTGTTATATTTGCAAATAAAAAGATATCAAACGACTTTAAGTTTATTCGTAAACAAGGAATGCAGCTTGGCTCAAAAATGCGTTTTATTTCTGCTCAATTTATTGAATTATTGTCGAATAATCGTTGGTTTGATAATGCAAAGCATGCTAATAAAATGGCACAACTGCTTGCACAAGAAGTTGCAAAAAATCCTTATATTCGACTTATGTATCCTGTCCAAGCAAATGGTGTTTTTGTCAAAATAGATCCCATGTATATTCCGTTGCTCCAACAAGAATATTCATTTTATGTTTGGGACGAAGTGCAGCATGTGGTGCGTTGGATGACGTCATTCAATACGACCGAACAGGATGTCTATCAATTTGTTCAACTCATTAATGCTATTGTTAAAGGGTAATAATGAATCTTTGTAAAACTAAATTGCTTTATCTTGATGAAATGTATCGTTATCAAGCATCTGCTGAAATAATAAACATCATTGAATCTGATGAAAAAACGGCGCTTATTTTAGATCAAACAATTTTCTATCCACAATCAGGAGGGCAGCCATCAGATAAAGGAATTATTACGCATGATCAAGCTGTATTTGCGGTTGAGAAAGTTATTTTTGGTGATGATTGCGTAGAACATATGGGTACTATTTCCAATGGTTCGTTTAAGATACAGGATCGTGTACAACTTACTATAGATGCAACGTTGCGACAATTGCATAATCGTTATCATTCAGCAGGCCATTTAATTGATTATGGTTTAATCAATCTAGGATATCAATTAAAATCAACAAAGGCATACCATTTTCCACAAGGCGCTTATGTTGAATATGAAGGAACCTTAGAGCAGAATGTGCGTGAACAGTTAGTTTCTGCATTAACCGCTGAAGTGAATAAGCTTGTGCAAGAAGCATTGCCCGTATTGGTAAAAAGCTACTCCCAGCGAGAACTTATGAAAAAAATTCAAAAGCCAGTTGATGCTCAATGGCCGCTGCGTGGAATGTGGGTCAATAAGTATGGACCGATTATGTGTGGTGGCACGCATGTTGCCAATACCGCTGATATTGGCAAAATAATTATTCGAAAAATAAAAAATAATGCGGGAAATCTCAGAATTAGTTATGAAGTAGAATAAGAGGATTTGTAATTATGAATCAACAATCTCGTACATTAAATTTTTGGTCAGTTTTTGCGCTGGTGACCGGCAGTCAGATTGGTTCTGGCGTGTTTATGTTGCCAACAGCGTTAGCACCGTATGGTTGGTATGCATTAATCGGATGGTTATGTTCCG
>JANWKD010000094.1 GCA_025451595.1 Candidatus Babeliales bacterium
ATAATCAGGTGAAATATCATCGTCATCATCAATGTAAGAAATAAAGGGTGCAGCGCTTTTTTCTAATAAAAAGTCGCGTTTATAACCTATCGTATGTTCTCGATTATCTCTGAAAAATAAAACTTCAATGGTATCCTCTAAGCCAGCAGCAGTGATCTGGTTTTTTAATTTTGCATACAGTTTTTTAAACGTTGCAGCGCGTTCATCGAGCGTACAAATAAGAATGCTCCATATTTTACCTTTTATTTGTATTTCATCTTTTTTTAATTGGTTTAGTTTTTCTCTGATTTGATCAATATCAAACCCGTTCTCTTTTCGCTTTACATAGGTTTGATAATCAACTTTATGATACGTTTCATTTTTAATATAGAGCTCATCAGATTTTGCCATGTGCCATACCGGATGTTTATGCTTTAATAGAACTATATTACTGCAAACTTCTTTATATAATGCCTGCGATAATGACGTGAACTCGGTATCGCAACACAGCGAAATATAAGCAGGGTTATAAACATAGCCAAAGAGATTATAATAGTTACTTCCAATGACAGGGTACGTATTTTGAGCTCTTCCCACAAAGCCATCATGAAAACTTAAGGTACCATCAAGATTTGGAAAATGTTCGAGCATTACATCTACTATGATTTTGTCATATCCTTTTTTTTCTGGCCATAGATCGTCACTGGTTACCAGCACTATATCCCAATCCGTGTATGTATCTAAATCTGCGTTATATGCTTGCACTTTTGAACTGTTATTGCCAAAATAAAATGTTAAATCTTGATACGTCTTTAAACGATTTATTACGGTTTCATTATTCATTGACGAATCATTGTAATCGCATGAAATAAGAAAATGATAAGGGATCGAACCGGAGAGTTTATTGTAATATAAATCCAATACTTGAAAAAATTGTTCAGGTCGCGAGCGTGTGGGAATTTTTATTAATAATTTGGGTGTATACGCATACAAGCTCCAAAAAATTAATATAACAAGATAGGAAATTTTTTTCACGCGGTCTCCTTTTTTTTGCGCTTGCCAAGTTACTAGACAGCTGGTATGTTGATTCCAGAATGCACCTAAAAAAATTCAGGAGCAGTAGTTATGAATCGTCCTATAATTTTGATGGTTGGTACACGGCCGGAAGGTATTAAAATGCTTCCGATCTACTTTGCTCTAAAAAAAAATAATGTACCAGTTTTGCTCTGTTCTTCAACACAACACACTACACTACTCAGTGAAGTATTTCAACTCTTCAATGTCAAGCCCGATATTGAACTTTCAATAATGCAACCCAATCAGGACCTGTTTCATATTACTACCACCGTGTTAGAGCGCACCAAGCAACTATTTATGCAAACAAATCCAAGATTGGTATTAGTTCAAGGTGATACGACAACCACGATGGCATGCTCACTCGCCGCATTTTATTTAAAAATTCCTATTGGACACATTGAAGCGGGATTGCGTACCTATGATACCTACAATCCATATCCCGAAGAAAGTAATCGACGTGTAGTTGCTGCAGTAGCTAATTATCATTTCAGTCCAACGCCACAAGCCACTGCCAATCTTCTGGCTGAAGGAATTCATCGTGAGCATGTTTTTTGCACAGGTAATACCGTGGTTGATGCATTGCGTATTATGCAATACAAAATAGTAAACAAACAAATAGAAATTGACCCTACTATTTGTTCATTAATAAATCGCTGTAAGCAAGAACAAAAAAAAATTGTACTGATAACTGCTCACAGACGGGAATCTTTTAATGGTGGTATTGATTCAATACTGCAAGCAGTACATTATTTTGCAAGCACCAATCCTACTATTTTTTTCTTGTATCCGTATCACCCCAATCCTGCCATTAAAAAAGCTTTAGAAGTTGTTAATTTACAAAGCCTTGATAATGTTTGCGTTTCCACGCCGTTGGCTTATAAAGAATTGATTTATGTTCTTACGCAGGCAGATCTTATTGCTACTGATTCTGGTGGTATTCAAGAAGAAGCAATTAGTCTTGGAAAATACGTATTAGTATTACGAGAAAAAACGGAGCGAATGGAAGGAGTTTGGGCGGGCTATGCCAAATTGGTGGGAACAAATAAAAACACCATAATTCAGGCATTGCAAGAAATGTTGTGCTTGAATATTGAAGCAGTCAGTCGTCCTTCGGCTATTTATGGTGATGGGTATGCTGCCGATGCCATTGTAGAAATTATAAAAAACAATGGGCTTATGCAATAAAAAAGGAAGAGATTATGAAAAAAGTATGTGTAATGGGCTTGGGTTATATAGGCTTGCCAACCGCAATTATTGCTGCTGAATATGGCTTTGAAGTGGTTGGTTTTGATATTGATCAACATCGTGTTGATCGAATTAATAGTTATGATCCAGTCATACAAGAGCCCGAAATTTTTGAAAAATTGGGTTACGTGTTAACGAATTGTCAATTTAAAGCCACGGCCACTATTGAACAAGCCGATTGCTTTATTATAGCCGTTCCTACTCCTTTCAAAGAGGAAAAAAAAGCAGATCTTTCGTACGTATGGAAGGCAGCACCGCTCCTGGCAGGAATGCTCAAAAAGGGCGATGTGGTTATTTTAGAGTCGACAGTTCCTGTAGGCACTACTCAGCAGCTTGCTGATTTTTTGCAATCCAAAACGCAACTTGCCGTTGGCCAAGATCTTTTTGTTGCTCATTGTCCTGAGCGCGTATTGCCGGGCAAAATATTTTCTGAATTAATTGAAAACCCGCGCATTATCGGAGGTATTACTCCTCAATCGGTCAATCAGGCAAAAAAATTTTACAAGCAGTTTGTCAAAAGCCAGTTATATTTGACCAATGCCACCACCGCAGAAATGGTAAAACTGGTAGAAAATAGTTCACGCGATGTTGAAATTGCCTTTGCAAATCAAGTTGCTGCAATGGCTTATTCGGTCGGACTCAATCCATTTGAAGTCATAGAGCTTGCAAACAAACACCCTCGAGTTGATATTTTAAATCCATCGTGTGGCGTCGGAGGTCATTGCATTGCGGTCGACCCTTGGTTTTTAGTAGAAACATTTCCCGATCAGAGTAAATTACTCAAGTCTGCGCGTTTGATTAATGATGAAAAGCCCTTTCAGGTTATTGCCATTACCCGCTCATGGGTAAATAATTTGCAAAAACAAAACATTGCAAGACCAAAAGTATTAGTATTAGGGCTTACGTATAAACCGGATATTGATGATTTGCGAGAATCTCCTGCATTATTAATTGCTCAAAAACTTTCAAAATATTCCGATTTAGAACTTTTGATTTGCGAGCCTCACTTAGAGCATAGTAAATTACAAAATATTTTTGACCACGTTGTTTCATTACAAGAAGGTCTTGAACAAGCCGATATTATTTTATGTTTAGTTAAACACTCTCAATTCAAGGCAATTAATACAAACAATATAGAACATAAAAAAATTCTTGATTTTTGCGGATTATTATACAAGCCAAATAATCGTACTATCAATGCTGACGAGCTTATGTTTTGGCCGGCAAGTTCTACGCTTTTTTCAGATTCAGTAATATTAATGGATGACGTTACAAGCCAAAAGGAGAATTTTTCATGAGACAGCTTTTTTTAGAAAAAGGGAAAATTACTCTTAAAGAGGTATGCCAGCCAGTTCTTGATAGCAATGGGTTATTGGTAGAAGTTCATTATTCTTGTATCAGCTCAGGTACTGAAATGGCCACCATTGCGAATGCACAACCGCTGACGTTGTTTTCTAATATCCATCATAAAATTGCAAAAGTAATTGAATCATTGGCAACCCATGGTATTGACGGCACCAAAGATTTAATTAAAGGAAAATTAAGTGGCACGCTGAGCACGCTGGGATACTCATGTGCTGGTCAGGTAGTTGCAGTGGGCAATCGTATTACGCGATTTCGGGTTGGAGATTTTGTGGCTTGCGCTGGTGCGGGTTTTGCAAATCATGCAGATGTTATTTATGTGCCAGAAAATTTAGCAGTATTAGTGCATGATGCTCATTATTTGAAACAAGCAAGTTTGACCACGATCGGTTCAATAGCATTACAAGGATTGCGTCGAGCGCAACCGCAACTTGGTGAAACAATTTGTGTATTGGGATTGGGTCTGCTTGGTCAAATTACCGTGCAACTTGCTCAGTTATCCGGGTGCCAGGTGATTGGCATAGATTTAATGCCAGAGCGGCTTGACTTAGCGCGTAGGCTTGGTGCTACGAACGTATTACTTGCAGATGAAAAAAATATGGTCAAAGAAATTGGATTTCTTACCAATCATTATGGAGTGGATACTACTATTGTTACCGCCGCTTCAAAAAGTAATAGTATTGTTCAACAAGCCATGGAGATAACTCGCAAAAAGGGTAAGGTTGTTATTGTAGGCGATGTCGGTCTAGCGCTTGAACGTTCACCGTTCTATCAAAAAGAGATAGATTTTCTTATTTCTTGTTCATATGGTCCGGGGCGTTACGATACGAGCTATGAATTAAACGGCATCGATTATCCGTATCCCTACGTGCGTTGGACAGAAAACCGCAATATGGAATCGTTTATCGAATTGGTGGAAAAGCAAAAAATTAATGTAGATTCATTAATTTCTGGTTGCTTTGATGTTCAACAAGCTGAGCAAGCGTATGCTGCGTTGCAAGAAAAACAAGGCTTGTGCATGGTCTTATCGTTTGAAGAATCTCGTAAAAAAGAAGTTATGAAAACAAGCGAAGAAATAGACCGTACGATAATAAATCGAAAAAAATCGACGCTTCGTATTGGTTTTATTGGTGCTGGAGGCTTTGCAAAAGTTAAATTAATGCCGATTATTTCGCGCATGAAAAATCTTAAAATTAACGCAATCGTTGATCCCAATGTTTCAAATTCAATCAACGTATCGCGGGTATATGGAGCTGCCAAAGCATTGATCGATGATAAAGAACTTTTTGAAACGGATCTTGTAGATGTAGTAGTTATTGCTTCTCCTCATAAGTTTCATTGTCAGCAAGCAATTGCGGCGCTTGCGCAAGGAAAAGCCGTTTTTATGGAAAAGCCAATGGTCACCACGTTTGAACAATATCAAGAGTTATATAAAGCAATCTCACAACGACCTCACGTACCGTTTTGTGTTGATTACAATCGTTCATTTGCTCCATTTATAAAGAAAATAAAACAAGTGATTACCAAGCGTTCGTCGCCGGTCATGATACAATATCGCATGAATGCTGGTTTTATCCCAAAAGATCATTGGATTCAGACTGAACTGGGAGCTGGTAGAATTATTGGTGAAGCGTGTCATATTGTCGATCTTTTTTGTTATTTGACTGATGCGCAACCGCGAGCCGTATCAGTCGAAGCATTGCGGCCAAAAACTGACAATTTGTTTCCGACTGATAACGTAAGCATTCAAATTAGTTTTTCAGATGGCTCAGTATGCTCATTATTGTATACATCGCTTGGACATAATGAGTTAGGAAAAGAACGAATGGAACTCTTTTTCGATTCAAAAACAATTGTTATGGATGATTTCCTCGTTTTACAAGGCTATGGGTTACCAGCAAGTTTTAATGAACGGGCAACTATTCAAGATAAAGGGCATGAAGAACTATTGACGCAATTTTTTAATGCATTGCAACAAGAACAATTTCAGCCACCAATAGAAGTGAATCGTTTGTGTACCGTTGCTCAATTGACGCTGGTTATAGATCAATTGGCATGTGCAGGAGGCGGCAATAAAGAAATAACTGCGATATAAACATTAACTATTATTCATGGAGTAGATTATTAATGAAGCGCAATGATATTCTAGTCTGTATTCCGACCTACAATGAACGTGATAACATACGACCATTGTATAGAGCAATTAAGGATCTTTCTATACCATTGGATATTTTATTTTGTGATGATAATTCACCCGATGGGACTGGCGCTATAATTGATCAAATTATTGACAAAGATCCCACCGTTTTTGCGTTACACAGACAACAAAAAATGGGTTTAGGAACTGCTTTTTTGCAATCATTTGAGTATGCCAAAAAACATCAGTATAAATATCTTATCGGGATGGATGCTGACTTTACGCATGACCCCAAATATATACCACAACTCATTAAACGCAGCGCGCAGTTTGATATTGTCATAGGTTCGCGCTACGCAAGCGGGGGTAAGATGATTGGTTGGAGCTCAATTCGGCAACCATTTACTTTATTTTGGCGTAATAGAATTAAAAAAGGATTAGGTATGCCGTATGACTGCACTGGTTCTTTTCGATTATATACTGTTGATATATTAAAGCCTGAAACAATTAATCGCATTCAATCAAAAGGTTTTGCATTTTGCATGGAATCTTTATTTTGGTTTATTCAAGCAGGAGCAGTAGTCGGAGAAGTGCCTATAGTGGCACACACGAGAATTCATGGTAAATCAAAATTGAGCGTGGCTATTATGTGGGAAGTATTTAAAACCTATTGTCGATTGCGTTGGCACGCGTGTAAAGCAAAATATCATATGTTGATAGAAAAAAAACCAAAAAATGGTTTTAAAAAAATATGAAACAACCAATCTATTTTACAATTCTTGCTGGTGGAAAAGGAGAACGCTTATGGCCCTTGAGTCGAAAGTCAAAACCAAAACAGCTTTTGCCTTTTGATCACAATAAATCATTACTTGAGTTGACTATTGATCGGATTCAATCGATTTCAGATAAAAATCATCGTTTGATAATCACGACGCAAGAACAAAAACCGGTCATTCAAGAGCTAGTGGGCAATGATGTTTGGCACGTAATAGCTGAGCCATCGACACGAAATACGGCTCCTGCTATTTTGCTTACTTGTTTATGGTTAGCCAACCAAGATCCGAATGCATATGTTGTTTTTTTACCAGCAGATCATTATTTTCCTGATGCACAACCATTTTGTGACGCGTTATCGGAATTACCTCTATTGACTTGCAACAAAATTGGGTTAATTGGTATTAAGCCTACCTATCCAGCCACGGGTTATGGGTATATTGAATTTGAAAAAAGCAGTTCTGATTGTAATTATCATATTAACAAATTTCATGAAAAGCCGACTGAATCAATTGCCAAACAATATTGCAAGCAAGAAAATATGCTTTGGAATATAGGTGTTTTTGGAGGCAACGTTACTACTTTTATTGCTGAATATAAAGAACATGCGCCGCAATTGTACAATTCAGTTGTTGCTTATATGAATCAGAAAATAAGCTATGATGACATTGAGGCTATTTCTATTGATTATGCTGTAATGGAAAAAAGTAGTAATTTGCTAGTAATCCCGCTTGCATGTGCGTGGTCAGACGTGGGAAATTTAAATACGTTCTTGTCATTGCAAAATAATAATGGTGAGCATAGTTCTGTTATCAGCATTGACTCGCATGACAATCTTGTATCATTGCAACATAAATTAATAGCGCTCATTGGGGTTGATAATTTATGCGTGGTAGAGACTGATGATGTCATTCTTATTAGCGCTCGGCAAGAAGCTGAAAAGGTAAAGTTAGTTCTCCAGGAATTGAAAAAAAATAATTACGAAAATTATTTATAATGAAAAAAGCTCTTATCATTGGTATTACCGGACAAGATGGTGCCTATTTGGCCGAATTTCTTTTGCAACAACACTATCAAGTGCACGGTATTAAGCGAAGGTCTTCTAGCTTTAATACGTCACGTATTGATCATCTGTATCAAGATCAACGAGGAAATCAACAAAAGAATTTTATATTGCATTATGGCGATGTAACTGATGCTACCAATATTATTCGTATCGTACAAGAAGTTCAACCGGATGAAATTTATAACCTTGCCGCGCAGAGCCATGTACGCGTGTCATTTGAAACACCTGAATATACCGCCAATTGCGATGCGTTGGGAACGCTACGTATTTTGGAAGCAATTCGATTGCTTGGGTTAAAAGATAAAACACGTTTTTATCAAGCATCCACCAGTGAATTATATGGTAACGCAAGAGAAGTACCGCAGTCAGAGGTAACACCTTTTGCGCCACGTTCTCCCTATGCGGCAGCAAAGTTGTATGCATATTGGATCACCGTAAATTATCGTCAGGCATATAATATGTATGCTTGTAATGGTATTTTATTCAATCATGAATCGCCGTTACGAGGTGAAACCTTTGTAACGCGAAAAATCACGCGGGCTGTTGCGCATATCTATTATGGATTACAAAAATGTTTATATCTTGGCAATCTTGATGCAAAACGAGATTGGGGTTATGCAAAAGATTATGTTGAAGCTATGTGGCTTATGCTACAACAAGAGCAAGCTGATGATTATGTGGTCGCTACGGGTAAAGCATATAGCGTACGAGAGTTCGTCGAACGAGCATTTGCAAAAATAGGTATTACTATTGTATGGAAGGGCAGTGGATTGGCCGAAGTAGGTATAAACTCTTTAACCAATGAAACCCTTGTTG
>JANWKD010000095.1 GCA_025451595.1 Candidatus Babeliales bacterium
CGGTTTTACAAGTGGGACATTTATGGGGATCGGTTTTTTGGGAACTGCCACCAAAAAAAGATCGTATTCGTGAAAAGATCGATCTATTTTCAGTATCGTCTGATCCTGAACGTATGGTGGCAACAGTGAAAAATAGAACAAATAATGGAATCAATAGGCGCATACAATTACCCTTTTCATTCATGGTGATACTCGTGGTACAGGATAAATATTTTTTTGAAAAAGGCTATGGTTATACGTTAATTTTTTTTTCTTGACAAAAAAAATTAAATGAACTTAATTGAAGGCTAAAATAATTGATTAGGAGTTATCATGTTACGTATAATGTTTTTTTTCGTCTCAATTTTTTCTATCTTGTTAAAAGCGCAGCTTGATTCGCCTGAATTTTGTGGCAAAGTACTTGCCATCAGTAATATAAAAGAAGATGGTCAGGAGATATCTTCTGCAGAAACGTATAATGCGTTGCATAATTTTTTTTCTCATAAAAATATTCACGATTATACTGATGCCGCAATCTTTGGAAAAAACCATAATTACTTTGATAATCCTGAACTGCTTAATAATATGCTGGCAAGAGCTTTTGTTCAAAATAGTGCTGACGTTTGTCCCAATGGACCGCGCAATTATCAAGCAATTATTTTTAATACGTCGGGAATCGATGTTTTTATGGAACGATTAGCTTTTGTCTCACGACTCATTAAAAAGAAGCAACTTCAAGCTGACGAGCTGATAGCATTAGTCGGCACGCACGCTCATAGAGATGATCTTAAAGAAGTTGATTACCTTCTTGGGCTGCCTGAACTATTTAATCATGATTTTGATCTTAAAGATTACGATAAACAACGTGCACTTGAAAAACTGAATGGATTATTACAAAAAAATAAATGGATTCATCGTGATGGTATGCAAGCTGCATTGAGTCTTATAGAATGTGATGCTGATATGGCGGCATTAAAAAATAGCACCCGATTTTATTCGGGAGAAGGTGGTAGATCATTACGCACGGAAGAATTATTAGAAAATTTGAAAATCTCTGGCCTCAAAAAACCGGTCTCTTCTGAAAATCCTATTGCTTTTATTAGTAATGCGCAGGGTGCTTCAAAGTTACAAGAAATGATTAAAAAAACTTTTTCAAATGTTGATAGCGCAATTGATATATTAGTTTCTCGTCCTGTTTCGCCCGAAATAGAAGCTACGTTGTTTCGAGACACTCCACAGCAACGAGCTATGGTTAAGCTCTTTCATTTTTATCGTATATTGGAAACGGGATTGAAGGAAAAGCAAACAAAAGTTGAGGCATTTTAATGCAAAACAGAATGCTTTTATTATCATTATTGATTTTTGGTATCATACAAGCAATGGATAAGACAGATGACCCAATCAATTATCCATATGCGTGTCCTGAAATAATAAAACAATATATCAGAGCTGAATTAAAACATGGGCATATAATTAAACATGCAAATAGTATAGCCGCTTATTTACCAAATTTGCCGACAAGGGCAGCTTATTGTACAAAAAAAGATGAGAAAAAAGACTGCTTTTTTCTGATAGAGGACTATGTGTCGATGGGGCCTTTAACGTATGAATATTGCAGGCTTAATTCTCAATGGTATGATTTAATGAAACAATACAAAAAACAACAAAAAAATAAAGGTATCCAATGAAGTATATAACACTTTTACTTTTAACCGTTACCACCGGATATAGCATGGATAAAAGCTTTTCACCAGAAGAATATGCTGCAGAATCATCGAAAGCTCTAAAAGCAGCGGCCTATTTGGGGGGCGCGTGGGCCGGGTGTGTTGCGGGAAGCTCTATGACAGCCGCTTTTGCTGCATATAATGCATTGAGACTGCCACAGGCAAATTCTGCTTTTGGCTTGGGCGTTCGTACATCATTAATCGTAAGCAATGGGTTATTGGCACAAGGGTTTCGTTTTGGCGCGATTGGTACATCCATTGGCGCTATAGGAGTGGGTGGTTATGGTGCTTATTGTTTCTACAGATCTCTGCCAACTGTTTCATCAATAAAGTCTAAGGATTGAACCTATTGCTTAGACTTCTAAAATAAAATCTCTATTTGAACTATGAAAAAATCATAAGACGATGTAAGTTTTTAGGTTTAACCGCATAAAATGGTTGCTATTTGAAATATTCCTGTTATAATAAGTTATTATATTGCATGCTAATTTTTCAAGTTTTATCTTATTGTAAAAGGAAGTCTTATGATTTTTTGTCGATTATTAGTTCTATTTTCGCTGATTGGATCAACTTTTTACGCACATGCATCCCAGCGGGGCGTTATGACCGCAGTAGGTCAAAAGGGTGATTTTAACCATGCGTTATTTAAATCAGCAGTATCTTTTAATCCGCAGATATTCTCTGCCGGTGTTCCTTTTTCTGTGGTAAAGCCTATTGCGTCAAATAAACTTGTTATCAACCGTCAATTTTCAGTTTTTGAAAATATTTCTTCCAAAATTTATCAATCCAAAGAGTTTATCAGTAAAGCGGTTGATGTTGCCAAAGGTACTACAAATATTGAATTATTTCGGTTGAAAAATAATCTAAATCCTGAAATACAAAAGGCTATTGTTCAAACCAAAAATTGTTATCATTTAAATGACAATGAATCTTTAGTGGTTATCGGATCAGGAACAATAGTATTAGGAAAAAATAATCTTTATTATCTTCTAACAGCAGCTCATTGTCATTGTATTTTACCTGCTAAAAAGCTAGGTTTTTTGATTCCAAGAGGAGGGGAGGATAATTTTTTTTTGCAAAAATGAAATTAACTTTAATTGATGAAGAGGATGATATAGCTATCTTTGCTGTTGATAGTGACGATGCTAATAACTATTATGATATGTACAACTCTCATATTCCTTGTATTTCAGCTGATTCTTTGGTTGACTATATTCCAATGAGAAATAAACCAGTAATTGCCTATGGGTATCCTGAATATAACAACGACAGATCAAAGCCCTCACAGATAATTTTATCTGCCGGTGACAAACTCAATGAAATATTTGCCAATGACGGTTCAGGAAAAATAGATCAATACAAAGATCAATTAGAGTTAACTTCTCACCAAATTCATAATAAGTTAAATGGAATGTCAGGTGGCCCCGTATTTACCGTTACGGAGGATAAGATGGGTATAGTTGGAGTTTGTTCTGGACAAGCAGATTTTAAAACGTTCAATCTTTTCGTTGGAGAGAAACTCAATAACCGCAGCGGGCGTAGGCAATTTGGCAACATATTTTAAAAGAGCAGAAGCAAAGAGGGATCAGAGGTTTAAAGACCCCTATTGTTGATTCGCAGACTTCTGAAAAATCACAATCATGGATAACAGAAAAATAAGCATTTGACGAATTATTAACTTCAGATATAATATAAACTATAAAATAAATCAAAAATAAATACAAAAGGAATATCGAATGTTTTCTTATTTATCAATTTCATTATTGCTTACCAGCATATTTGCTACGTTCCCTATCTTCAGTATGAATATGAATACTATTGTTCGGCACAAACTATTTCCAGAGTTGTTAAAGGGTTATTCAAAGCAAGCTTTGAGTAACACCACGAATGGATATTTAAACGTAAAGCAATTTCATTCCAAAAACAACAGCAATTATACGTTTTTTAATAAAAAATCGAAAATGAAATATGCAGCGATTATGTCAGCTTTAGGAGGCGGAACTGCGACTGCCCTATGGCTTTGGAAAAACATGAATGAAGCAGAAGCTGAGTATGGGTTTCAAATGTTTTTGCAAGAAAAGGTTTATGGTGGCTATCATATGAATATTGCGGTAAAACTTCCGTCAAAACCAATGGAAATACCTTCTGAAGAAAAAATTAATTTATCTTTAAAAAAAATATTTGGCGTTGAAGATAATACCAAATTACCAAAAATTACCTTATCCGGCGAATGCAGATTGCATCAAGCTAAAAAAGATGAAGCTATTGAACTTTGTAAGCAGCATAATATTCCTTTAAATGAATCACAAACTGCAGTAATTCTCGATAAACTTACGCCAAATCAGGCAGCACTCGCGTGTAAAAAACATATACTTAATTACGAGGATGCTTCATATAAATTAATTTATCAACATGCAATTCGTTCTGACGATACGACCTTTTTTTCGGAATTTGGAAGAAATGAGCTTTTAGATGGAATCTATGATAAAATGCCAATTAATGAAACGATTCGTGGCATTTTGGGTATGGTTTTATGGGGCGATAGCTATTCTTATGAAATATTGCGCAATTCCAAAACAAATCTTATTGAAATCAAAAGCATAATAGCTCAAGCAGCAAAAGATAACAAGGCAGAGGTTGAAAAAGCTCTTGTTTGCATCGAGAAAGCTGCAATAAAAGGCGATCATTTAGCACAAAAAACATTACTTACGCATATTTCTCCATTCAGTGTTCTGCCTATTGAACGGACATTACCCTGGCTCTTTAAAGCAGATGTGAAGAGATTACCTGAAATACCCTTAATTTTAAATAATATAAAAGAGCTTATCAAATGTAACAAAATTGAACTTACGCAAGAAGTAGTTGAGGGAATAAAACGGATTTGTCCTTCCGATTTATATGATTCAAATTTATTTGATAAGACAATGTACGATTTAGGTCGTTATTTTGAAAGTAAGAAAGAGTATACTAAAGCGTTTTCACTTTGGCTTAAAATGGATATCCCACATTTTTCAACAATGAGCACGATGGGGAAATATAGTTTAGAAAATAAGAATTATGAAAATGCTATTAATTTTCTTTTAGTCGCACTTTCTTCAAAAGACCCTTGGTTTTATGATTCAATTAAAAATGATATTAAGCAAAAGCTCTATGATCTTTTAAAGCAAGGTAAATTTAATGCTACTCAGATTTCTATTGCAAAAGGACTTATACCAAATGATGAAGAATTTAATACGTTATTAAAGAACCTTAAACACTAAATAAAAAATCAGGATATTTTAGTACCAAACATTTCGTTCCTTTCATTACTATTTATCGGTTGACTTTGACACCGTGTAATTCCTTGAGTTTCTCGGTAGCAAATGTGGGACCAAGCTCATGCCATTCTCCTTGTAATAATTCAATGAGAAACTGCTCTTTTTCTTTATCCCAACGCTTTGGACTTTCTTTACACTATTTTTGTGTATAAGCCCAAAATCATCAAATTCCAGATACCTTTTATACTTCTTTCTAACCCAGCGAGGTTCAAATAGAGATTTTACTTTAGAAAACCTACACTACAACGCAATTGAGCCGCCGCTTCTGTTTTAGTGATTAAACCCTCTTTAATTTGAGCAAATACCTTTGCCTGTTCCCGTTCTTTACAATTCATGGTAATATATTCCATAGTAGTTCCGGTCCATTTTTAGGTAATTAAAAGTTATTTATTCTATTAACTAGTTTACCTAAAAACCGGAACTTTTTACTTTGCGCTAACATATTAGCGCAAAAACAATGGTTGCTATTTGAAATATTTCTGTTATAATAATTAAATATAGCATTTACTGCTTTTTATATTTTAATCCAATTTTTGGAGGTGTCATGATTTTACATAGACTATTTACTAAGGTTTTTCTCGTTGGAGCAATTCTTCCCTTGAACTTGTTTGCCAATATTGAAGATGAAATTAAATACAAGCCTCATGAAGAGTTTGCAAATTTAGACTTTCAAAATATAGATACTGTTCGTGGCTGGCTTGCAAAATATGATTCAAACCAGCCTATTTATATAAAAGGCCGGCATCATGGCTCAACCGAAGAAGTATGGGTCAAAACTCCCATAACATTATTAAAAATGGCTATCCAAAAAAAAGCTCCCAAAGATGTAATTGCGGAAATATTAAAAAAAGCTGATCCCAACTATTTAGCAGCAGAAGGAATGGGTGATCTTGTAGGGATACGAATTGATGAGGATCTAAACATTCTTGGCTTAATTCCATTAAAAGTAGCAATATTTACCTCTTACATTGAAGCAATAGAGCTTTTATTAAATGATTCTAGAACGAAAAAGCTTAATAAAAAATCAATGGATGCTTATATTTTAATGTTATTAATTAGAATTGATGATGGCTTATACGGTCATAAGTATCAAAAAGCTAAATTAGAAACGAATTATAAAATATATCAATTATTGACGGGCAAACAATTTGATCCTGATGAAGCGAATTGGACTTATTTTAGAAATAACCCGGATTTTGCAAAGAGTTTTGGAAAAGGGGAATGGCGTAATTGGACAAAATATACTGAAATTCGTGAAAAACCTAATCAAACAACTATTAATGATGATGATATGCCGAATTTTTTTGAGGATCTTTTTATCGATGAAAGAACAATCATTGATCTTTACCAGAAATCAGGCATCATTGGTTAATAAATAAGATTTTATAACTATTATTATTGCGGCTAGGGAGTCAATGTTTATTCCCTAGCCGTTTTCTTTTGAATGTATTTATTTTCTCATTTGTTGAATGCGATATAATACGCGTGCTACCGCTGCATCGCGCAAATAGGCATGTTGGCCATTTTGATCACTGTTCGTATAAAACCTTCGTAATTCAGGCAATGATTCTGAAGATATTGCATGCGTCAATTGGTACGAACTTCCTTGTAATGATTCAGCCAAGGATAAACTTTGGTTATTCCGTTGACCATCGGGTGTAATAAATAACACTTTTTGTACGGTTTCTTTATGATTTTCTTGTGCCCATTTTTTTAAGTCTTTTACCGTGGTGTAATCAACGTGCGCGTTGTCTAGTATTC
This sequence comes from Candidatus Babeliales bacterium, assembly GCA_025451595.1. Classification (GTDB taxonomy): domain Bacteria; phylum Babelota; class Babeliae; order Babelales; family JANWKD01; genus JANWKD01. The sequence goes on from JANWKD010000095.1 coordinate 6,782, forward strand.
GGTTGAAGCTTGTATTATTGATTAAGAACCGCACTAGCTCTTCTTGATTTTGAGGAGTACTGTGCTGCGCTGACAATACTTGTTCTTGTACCGCTTCTAATGCTTGGTGGTATGTTTCAGGCGCAGTTTGTTTTACCTGTTCATCATGTAAGCTATTATTACCACGCACTAAAAGTACACGAGGGGCTACTTTTTGGTGTGCTAGCACCGCCAAGGTCTTCAGGCATTTTATTGAGGATGGCAAAACACCTTGTAATACCATAATAACATCCACAGAGCCATTAAAGTCAGTTGTTTTTTCAGACAGTTGTTTAAATAGTTTTTCTCCCGTTTGTTGTTCCTCGCTGGATACGTTGCAATGCTCATAGTCCCAATTTCTGCGAAACCAATGGGCTTGGGTGAGTTTAACGGCTTCATCTAAAGAAACAGGTTGCATTGAAGGGTCAATTAATTTTCCGGCTATAAGCAGTTCTCTGACTGGTTGCGTGACCGTGTTGTCTGGATTGACAAAACGACTGACAATATCCTGCTGAAGCTCGGGACTCATAGCCAGCAACGAACAGGAAACAACAGAAGAAAGAATTGATTTGAAGTATACGTTCATGAAAACTCCTTTTTAGTATAAATGACGTTTGATTAATTATAGTTCATGAAATGAGAGGTGTAAACCTACAAGGCGAGGCGATTTTTTAAATAGATTATTTATTTGCTCTTTTGAGTGAGCTCGTCGGTTTTTTCTTTTTTTGCGTAGCTTTAGTCAATAATGCGCTTTTTTCTAACTCGGCTTCAATTTCTTCAACCGTGGGTAAGCTGCTTTTGAGTTCTTTTGGTAGTTTTTTCATTATGGCAGTTTCATATTCTGCAACGCCTATTGGAGATTCGATATTTCGTAACGCATATTCTGCCGTGAAATCTTTTTTTGTTTTGCACAAAAGCAATCCAATGGTTGGTTTATCAGTGGCATCTTTTACCAGATCATCGCATGCTGAAAGATAGAAATTAAGTTGACCAACATCTCTGGGGTCAAAATCTCTCGCTTTTAATTCTACAACTACATAACATTTTAACTTTGTATGATAAAAAAGAAGATCAATATAATAGTCATCGCCATCTACTTCTAAATGATATTGTCTACCAACAAGCGCAAAGCCTTTACCCATTTCAAGTAAAAGTTTCTGTACATGATCGATAAGTCCTTGTTCAAGATCATGTTCACGATGCTCTTCATGTAATGTTAAGAAATCAAAGATATAAGGGTCTTTGAATGATTGTTGTGCCATATCAGATTGCGGTGCTGGCAACGTCTTCTTGAAATTAGTTATAGCCTTGCCTTCTCTTTTATATAGGTCAGATTTAATCCATGTTTCGAGCATACTTCGGCTCCAACCGTTCTCAAGCGATTTTTGAGCATACCAAAGACGTTCTTCGCTACTTTTAACTTTTTCGAGAATGACAGCATTATTTCCCCAAGGAATGCCAAATACCGGCAGATCGGTAATTTGTGCCACAGCTGTGGCACTATTTTCATACGCGAGAAAAAATGACTGCATCCGAAAGATATTTCGTTGAGAAAATCCTGATATGCCAGGGAATTCATTCTGTAGATCATCAGCAAGCTTTTCTACCGCTTTTGATCCCCATCCGTTTATCTTTTGTTGAGCAGTAATTATTTGGCCTATATACCAATATAAGGTAAGAAGCTCTTTGTTGGCAGCAAAGATTGACTTGATTTGGGCTTCTTGAACATGTTTTTTTATGTCTGATAACACGTGGACATACTCTTTTGTTGAAACATCTTTGTTCTTTGATTTTACTGATCTATTTTTTACCATGGCATTTCGCAATTGAAAAACTTACGATATGATTTTTCTGTATTTCATAATAACAAACAGAGAGTATAAAACCAAGAAATCCTACTCATTCTGCACTATACTTCTTGAAATCATTGATAAAGGAATTTATTAGTTGAGCCAAAAATAGTATAATATATCTTTTTCTGAAGATCCTAATATTGGGTGCCAATCGCAAGATTGGATTGACGCCGCGAATTTCAATCGGTGTGCGGGGTTATATTTCATATTTTTGCGTGAGCACAAATATTGCTTTCTATGCTACAATGTAGTATAGTATTAGTATGATTAAAAAAGTTATAGAAACTAACGTTTTTGCTAAAGAAATTGAAACTTTAATCAAGAAAAGACGTCTTAATTTAGAAGATTACGATGAATTTAAGAGATTAATCGCTTTGCAGCCTGATTTGGGAGATATAATTGTTGGTACAGGCGGTGTTCGAAAGGCGCGATTAAAGTCTACATCAAAAGGGAAAAGTGGTGGCTTTCGAGTTTGTTATTATTTTCTAATGCGTATGGACTCTATTTATCTTATCTGGATTTATGCAAAAAATCAGCAGGAGAATTTAACCCAGGAGGAGAAGGGCGAACTTAAAAAATTAGTAACTATGTTGAAAGGCGATACATAATTATGAGTAAATTATTTAAAAAATTAAAAGAGGGGCTCGAGCAAGCCGTTGCTCACAAGCAAGGCAAGATAAGCCTGAAAACAGAAGATATTGTAATTCCTGAGCCACCTGTGCCTTATAATGCAGAGGAAATCAAAAAAATAAGAGAACGCCACTGTTATTCTCAAGGCGTGTTTGCACGCGTTCTTAATGTGAGTGTCAAAACAGTTCAATCGTGGGAATCTGGACAAAGAAATCCTACTCATTCTGCATTGCGTCTTCTTGAAATCATTGATAAAGGAATTTATCATCCCGAAATATATAAAAGCAAATAGCTATTTTGTTTTTTTCTTTTTTGCGTAGGCTTTAGTCAATAGTGCACTTTTTTCTAACTCGACTTCAATCTTTTCAATCGTGGTAAATCGGCAATTTGTGCCACAGCTGTGGCACTATTTTCATAAACTACAAAATGGCGGCACCTTAATAATGAGATCGGCCAATAAGGTAGAAATCCATACTTTTTTTAAAAACAGAAAAAAGCCTTGCAGGCCAACTGCTTCGTTTAGGTGCATCAATAGATAAGCTTCTATGTTCATTTACTGCTCGCTTGGAGCGCAGAACGTTATTGAAATCATCGAGCTTTAATCGTATACCAGGTGAATGTTGAATGTGCCAAAAGAATTTTCCCATTATCTCAAATTCATGAAAATCTTGATAGTAATAAGATCTCATCGTGGCCGCGAAGTCTTTTAACGCCTCATTTTGATCACGAAATTTTTGTATATCTTCTCTGGTAGGCTCATATTGCAGCATATATTCTAGCAACCAGGTAGAATATCCAAATTTTTTGCTCATGTATTTCGTTAATGTTTTATTAATTAATAAATTGCCATCCTTTATACCTTGGGCTGCTTGGAAAATATTTTTAGAGTCGAATAGTTTAATTAACGGTAATGATCCTAATGTTTTATCTTTTGTATATCCGTTGAATTCTTTACAACTGCATGCGAATGCGTTGAATGATTTTAAATCCCCGGCTCTTGCAACCGATTTTACTACCATTAATTTAAGCTCGGTCGGCAAGTCTTGTAATGACAAAGTATTCATTCCAGGATTATCATTCATGCCAAATAAATCACGCACACAGCTTAAAGGCTGTGATATTAACCCAATCTTTGGATTGGGACTCAGTATCGGGGACCCCGGAAAACGACCTACCATCTCCGTATTGCAAGCCAGAGTTTTATGGGGATAAAATAAATAACTATTGATTAAGGAAAACAAAAAAATAAATCTCATGAAAATTTTCATGCTGCAATCCTTATCCATAAGTGTCATTTGATTCATTTGTCTTGACGAATTATCAATAATCACAGTATATTCACGATAAAAGTTATGTGAAGTTAAATAAAATAACAAATTAATTAAGGAGAGTGCGGTATGATAGCATTATTGGCTATAGTAATGATGAGTTCTGTCATAACTCAATGCATGGATGTGACAAAGTATTTTAGTTCGATAAACTCTAAAAATGAACTTTGTTCTGCCATCAGATCAAATAGTTTCAATGCTATTTATCATTTTTTAGATAAAAACAAAACAATACCATTTGCGTACGATAAAGATGAGATACATAAGTTAACATTGTTCAATATTCTGAAGCATGAAGAAAGTATGACCTCTATAAAAGAGCCGCTTATATGGGGTGTATTGGGCTTTTTCTCAATGTATGCTGCGCATACATTACTTGGTAGTTTGTATTACGAAGATAAACCTCATCTTACGAAAGAAGATTATATTGGTCTTGGTGGCATAGGAAACGTTGCTTTTCTCGCTGGATGGTATGGATGGGCGAGGGCATTGATAAATTATGACAATAAAGAAGCGTATAAAAACGCGGTGGCCATTAGAAAGTTATTAACCGACCGAAAGATTATTGCTGATTAAAGGCCATCGTTTGGTTAATAAAGATTTTTTTAAAGCTTTTTTTGCTATTCGTTTCGATGATTCTCTTTGCGTCTTATAAAGGTTAGATTTTATTTGTTGGGTATACGTTTGCAATCTTCGTAATCGATCTTGCGTAGAGGGGTGTGACTGAGAGGCTTTATTATTTGTCGGTCCATAATAATTAATCGCCCATTCAAGAAGCTTAATGGTTCCTCGTGGATATTTTAAGTATGCAGCTTTATCTGCCGCATATTCGTATTCCCACTGATTGTTAAAAGGAATAGTTTTGTTAAAATGCTCTAATTCATGAGCGAGAAGCGCTTTTTTTGCTTCAATGGTAGGTATTTTGGTAAAATCTTTAGGATAAATAAAAATATTATTATTAAGATTTTTTGCAATTGACTCTGTATTAAAAAGAACATTAATAGGCTGTTTTTTGTTTCTTAATATACCTTGTTGAGCGCGAACCATCCCTGTAATTTGTTGACGTAACGTATCCTGCTCCTGTTTAAATAATAGAGCTTTAGATTCTTCAAGTTTGAATAATTTTATCAGTAAGTTAAACGGGCTTTCTTCAGAAAGGCCTAAAGAAACGTATTGAAGCATATTGTATGAATTGTAAAGATTCTTCATGGAGAGAGGAATTTCAATTGGTCGAATTCCTTTAGCATCTTTTGCATACAGATCTCCATTGAGTTCCTTGACTGCTTTATCTAACATTTGTGGCCCAAACGTTGTATCGGGACATGATGCAATTGAATGCATTAATGTTCGGTTATTTTCTGTATCGAAGGGATAATTAAGATCAAGTTTATGGTTTTTAATACATGAAAAAAAGTCATTTTTTAAACCGCGTTTTGCAAGTTTGCTGGCAGCCCTATAGGCACCCTGAGTCTCTACATCAGGACTTGAAGCTGAAGATGATGATAGTCTGTCTAAATCCATAGTATAAGAAGTAAAGTGACAGGAAATAGTTATTCCAAGTAAGAATAAAATTGCTAAATTCATTTAAATTAACCTCCATATTGTTTTATTAATTTTATTTCAGCTAAAAACAATTGTCAATTGGGATTTATTGCTTTAACGCAGACTTAAAGAGCGATGTATCGCGCCAGTTCTTCGAAGCTGTATCTAATCTATTTGTTCCTGATATACAAATCTCAGCTAATAGTTTATGATTGAAAGCATAAAATTATTGTAGCTCCATAAAAATTCTGGCTTTAAGTTATGTACGGAGTTCATTCTGTTGGCGCCCGTAGCTCAGGTGGATAGAGCGACAGATTCCTAATCTGTAGGCCACAGGTTCAAGTCCTGTCGGGCGCACCAGCCTACGCCAGAGGCTTTCTCCTTCGCTAAAGCTTCGTAGAATATAACGGCTTGTATTTCGAAGCTACAACGTAGCGAAGTAATACTGGCGGCGCCATTTTTTTAACGGATTGATTTAAATAGAAAAGATGAAGTAGGCTGCCTGTGGGTCATAGTTTTAACGAAGGCTTATCCGCCGAAAGTTTATAGCTTTTTTTTCAAATCCTATTAAAGTATACTTCGATAAGTGGTTTTAATTTTTAAACAAAATAAAGGGATATCATGAAAAACTTGTATGCAGTTCTATTCATTTCAATCTGTTCATCAGCAACAAATATTTTATCAATGGAAACCCATCGGGAACGCCAAGAGAGAGAAATGTTTAATCCAAGAGCGGCTGCTCCTGTTTACGGGCAACCATTAAGTCACCGAGATCGCCAAGAAAGAGCTATGCAACAGCACCAAGCAACGGTACAACCAAAGCCAACAGTACCAGCACCCGCTAAGAAATAATTTAGTTTTGGACTCTGTGCACAATACTGTGCATGGAGTTCTCTTCCAAATTTGTTAAAATAATTATCATTGTACTATTTCAAAATGGTTCGTTCGGCAGCCATAATTCTGGTTTAGAATGAATCGGCATTGTTTTTATGAGCAAAGCTGTATAAAAAACAATTTATACGATATAATTCATTACAATCTTCTATAAAAATAAATAAAGATTTGCGATGAAAAAAAGATATATTGTCATAGGTACTTCGGCCGCAGGTATAGGATTTCTTAATAAATTAGTTCAATTAGAGCCAAATGCTGAAATTATATGCATTTCGAATGAAAAGGAAGTTCCTTACAATAAATGCTTTCTTGCCGATTATCTTGCGCAACGAGGCGATCGAAATAGAATTTATACCAAGAGCTTAGATTTTTTCAACCAACACAATATATCATTAAAGCTAGATACGCACGTTCATCAAATAGATGCATCCAAACAGATAATTATGAGTTCTGCTGGCTCATTTGAATATGATTATTTATTTTTAGGGTTGGGTGCAAGTCCAATAAAACCGTCAATACAACACCCTGCAGAGCTGAAAGGAATTTTTTCCTTTTATAACTTAGCAGATATTATTGCTATTGAAGAATATATCTCAAAGCATTCCGTACAGAATGTTTTGGTCGTAGGGGCAGGTCTTTCGGGTCTTGAATGTGCAGATGCATTGTATCAGCGAGGATATCCTTGTACTGTTGTGGAGCGCAGTAGCCAAATTTTGTCATCATTATTAAATGCTGATGCCGCGCTTTTTTTGGCCAATAAGATAGAAAACTTCATACCTGTTATGAGAAATACAACTGTTAAGGAGCTGCGATACTCTGGTAATGTAGTAACGGGTGCAATATTTGATGATCAGTCAAGTATTGACGCAAACATGATCATTTTTGCACTTGGCTCAAAGCCCAATATTTCAGTTACTGAGCAAACAGGAATTACTATTGAACAAAATGCTATTTTGGTAAATGAATATATGCAAACATCTATGCCAAACATCTATGCAGGTGGTGATTGTATTGTTGCCAAAAATTCAGTTACAGGACAATTGGTTCGTAGTTGTACGTGGCCTGATGCTATGCTGCAGGGCTTAATTGCCGCACAAAACTGTGCAGGCGGGTCACGCGCCTATTCTGGCATTGTGCCATTAGTAAGTTCTCATTTTTTTGGCATTCAATTTGCTTCAACGGGATGCTATAAAGAGCAACCAACTTCGGTGCAGCATATTGATTCTGAGTATGAAGCCATTTGGCAGAACGATGGTAAAGTAAAAGGTTTTCAGCTCGTGGGAAGTGCTAAGCGGTTGCCATTACTCAGGCGAGCGTTGTTGACTGGTCAGTCGTATTAAATCCAATTGATTTTTTATCCTTTCTATAGTTAATTTAATGAGTGAGATTATCTATTTTAAAAAAAGGAGTTGGCTTGTGAATACATTGTTTTTGATGCTCAGCTTATTCATTCCTCATTTTTTGTTGGGTGTCGGTAGTGTTATCACCGGCGTGGGCAACATTGACGCTGAAACTGATTACTCTTTGTACTATGATCATCAATACAAGATCGGATCGGTACGATTTCGTTTTTATCAAAAGGGAAATAAATATCCAATTAAAGAGGAACGTTATTCAATTAAAAATGTAACTATTAACGGCGCTGATCCTGTATTAATCAAAAACAATTTAACCGTAAAAATCGATAAAGGTACTTTTTTTATTCCTAAAATGGGCAGCAAGGATTCAGCATTATTTCAAGGAAGCCCTATAACTATTATGCGCGCAAATGATATTATGCGAGCAGCATCTTCCAGTTCTTTAAAATAATGAATTTTTTAAATCGAGATTTTTTCTATGTCTTATACAATGAATCTTATGAAACTTTTTCTTTTGATGCTATTTCCAATAACCCAAGCCATGAGCTCTTTCAAAAAAATAAGCATTGGTGCAGGAAGCGTTTTGCCAGTTACCACGCTAGGCGCCTATTATTATCTAAAAAACAAGAACAATGAAGTTGATGACAAAAATGTTTTTAAACATTATGTTGCGGGTGTTGGGATGGGTGTGATAGGGGTACCGTGGATATTGCCTGTAGGTATCGTCCTATCTCCTCTTTTGTGGCTCTGTCTATCCGATTGGGCTCGTAAAGATAACAAAGTCCAAAAGGCTTGGACGCAACAAGAAAAAGCGGAGGCTGTTGGTGCGGTCTGTGGAGCCGCGATGTACGCGCCATTAGCAATATATCTTCTTAAAAAATTTCGTAAATAACGGTGCATAAATAAATTCACCATATTAATTTATATTTCAATGTGCTATAATTACTATAGTTTGTTCTTATATTAATCCTAAGGGATCTTTAACATGACCATTATGTTAAAAGCTTTGGGAGAACTAGGCAAGAAGCGATACAGAAAATCATTATCAATAGTTCCCTATATCTTTACTTTTTTGAATGCATTCTTTGGATTTCTATCAGTTGCTTTTGCGTTGCATGATGACATTGCAATGGCAGCGCTCTGTATAGGGTTTGCAGCTCTAATGGATTGCTGTGATGGCAGAATTGCGCGTCGATTTGGTATGACGAGTTCTCTTGGTGCTGAACTCGATTCACTTTGTGATGCTATCTCATTTTGCTTTGCGCCCATTATATTGCTCTTTTGTTTTCATGCATATCCTATGCAGGGAATGCAAATTATTATTTTGTCTTTGTATTTGTGCGCAGGTCTGTTTCGATTAGCACGCTTTAATTGTAGTCAATCATCAGCGAGTCCTTTCTTTTCTGGTCTTCCCACACCAGCGGCTGCTTTTGTAGTTGCGAGTTTGCTCTTTTACCATGAAAGAATTGCACAAAGCTCGTTACGCTTTATGCTTAATCCTACTAATTCATTAGTCTTAGTCTTTTTCTTAGCGATTTTAATGGTATCATCAATCCCATTCTCTTCTTTTAAAAAGGTCCGTTTTAAATCACGAATAAAGATAGTTGGGATTTTAATTGGACTGATTGCGAGTGCAATTGCTCAATGGGTTGGCTTTCCCGTCCTGTTTATTTTGTTGTTAGTGTATGTTATCAACGGTCTTTTGAATTGGCTGTATTATGAGACCAAACGCTTTTTAAAGAAAAAATTTTAAATTGCGGAATGTGCTGAACTGGCATTTGGTTACTATCAAGTCTTTCGAGTGACTTTTTTTGGTGAAATGCTTGTGCTAAATCTTCTATTGTATTTATATCTTTAAATGCCTGACAAAGGGGCAATTCATGAATTTTGCCAAATCCTTGGCCATATGCGCGGGCTTCAATGATACTATTTTTTTTACCATCAGCTATGATGAGTACGTGTCCTGGAAACCAAATGAGATCTCCTTCCTGAGGAATCGTGTTTGGTTCTATTGGTTTTAAATATTTTGCGAGCGTGGTGGTATTTTTGTAATAGTACGGAATATCAACTATTTGCGCCGCGCGCGCTACTAAGCCGGTGCAATCAAATCCTGTTTTTGGCACATAATCACAAGATGGCCAATTATATACGTATGTCTGATTATTGTTTGAGGAAGAAACATTTTTTTTTATAAATCGATGGTCATTACATGATTGGGTAAAGCTAATGCCACCCCAAACATACGGAATAAATCCTTGACCAAGATGTGCCCATTTTTTTAAAACGTGCACAAATGCAGTAATTTTTTCAGCATTATCAGAGACTATTCCATTCATATAACAGAATGACAAAGGGATGAGAGCGGTCTTAATCTTTTTTCTAGCAGGATTGAAAATATATACGGATACTTTTTTTTTATCGTGATCGGCCATGACGAAACGAGTTCCGGCTGAGTAGGTTAGTCTCGTTTCTTTGTCTTGCC
>JANWKD010000096.1 GCA_025451595.1 Candidatus Babeliales bacterium
AATAGTCCCCCAGAGCTATACCCGATAATAGTTAATTGAAAGCACAATAGTAGTGACTTCATTAAAATCCCCCCGCCTTTAAAATCCCTAGTATTGATAGTAACTCATTTGCAACAGACAATAGAAGAAAAATATTAATAAGCCGCTATTCTCGATTTTGAGCAATTATGATATAGTTGCCTGGACGTTATTATCAAAAATCATAAAGGAAACTTGTATGAAAAAATTATTATTAGTCACTAGCATCATCTTGAATTCAATTATTTTAAAAGCAGAGTCACTCAGTGAGCGTAGTCTAGGTTGTAGTGCAATACTAGATGTAATTCAAGAGTCAAAGCCGGCATTAGAAACAATCATGCATTCTACAAATATTTCTGATGCTGATTTAAAATTAATGTATCAAAAAACAAAAATAGGGCTTGAAAAGCAAAAAATAGATCTACTAATGAAAAAAAGCGTCATCGAAAAAAACAAATCACCTGAATCTTTTAATGAAAGCATTAAAATTAGCGCCGAAACAAAACAAAGATTTATTGCTCTAATATTGAAAGGCGATCTTGAAGAAATAAAAGATACAATAGATAGTTTTTCTACAGAACCGATACAAGATGACCGATTAGAAAAACTGAACGATGCTATTAAAGAAATAGGAGAAAAAATTGCGAACTTTCCATCCGAACAGGTTTATATTGTAACTATGCGAAAAAATCTTAAAGAAACTATAGAAGAGACTAAAAAAGATATAAAAAAATTAGAAGCAGCATATGCTTATTGCATAAACTTCAAAGTACAACCTTCTGCAAAACCCAAAGCGGAGCTTAGAGCTCCTATGCTAGTCAACAGATCCAAATAAACAAGCAACAAATAGATTTTAAAGGCTCAATAATATTGTTTATTGAGCCTTTATTTTTTTAATAAGAGTGGCAATGTAATTTCTTGATACGAATCGATTATCAGATCTGCTTTTTGTAAAAAATCCTTATTGCCTGACGTATTGATACCAATACAAAACATTCCGGCTTGCTTTGCCGCATGCACACCGTGTGCTGAATCTTCTATAGCAATACACTCTTGTGGATTTATTTGTAATTTCTGGGCGGCGTGTAGATAGATGGCAGGATCCGGTTTGCATATAAAGTTGACGCATGCAATACCATAAATATGGTTGCCAAAATATTGGGCCAAATTAAGTACCGAATTGGTAACTTCAATGGTTTGATTGTCAGCGTTGGTAGCTACCCCACTTTTCAGGTTATATGACCCTAACGAATTATGAAATTCTGAAAACCCCGTAATCAGACGCACCTGTTGGCGATAAAGCTCTAATGCGCGCTTGGTTTTTTCTTGCACCAGGAATTCTACTGATTCTGGCAAATGTAAGGTTTCTTTGATAAGAGCACAACTTTTATGCGCTGCCAGACCGTGGGTTTGTTTTTCAATAAACCTATTTATTTCAGGGTCTACGTTAATATTACGAGTTGCGATCAACTCTTTGGTGGCTTGTTTCCAGATATGCTCAGTATCTATAATAGTACCGTCCATATCAAAAATAATTGCTTTATATTTCATATAATTTTCCATGTTGTTGAATGGTTAGAGAGATGCTATGCTGTATTATACACGATAACAATATTGATAACCGAGGTTTTGCATGTACAAAAAGAGCATTTTTATCATTAATTCAATAGTATCATTTTTTATTCTAGAGCTATTTCGCTTATTGAAGTTGACTTACTTATTTGGTTCAAAAAAAATTATGTTTTCGGCTATAAATATCATGGGGCCTTTATCAGGATTATCCACCTTCACTTTTAGTGGTTTTGGACTCTGTATTGTTCGTGATATCATGAGGCTCGGCCTTTCTAAACCTTTAGTATATCACATTCCAACGCTGTGTGCATCTGCCTATTGGATGGATTCTGGACCATTAGTTCGTCTTTTCGTGCCAATATTATGCATGATTCTTTTTAACCTTCATCCAGTCGGCTCTGCTGCGGGAGCCTATTGCCTCTATTGGCTTATTCCGGTTATTATTTATTGTACGATGTCAAAAGACAATATACTTGGTAAAGCCGTTGGCAGTACCTTCGTCGCACATGCAGTTGGCTCCGTTATCTGGCTTTACACCATGCCAATGACTAGCGAGCAGTGGCTTGCATTAATACCGCAAGTAGCTTTAGAGCGCTCAATTTTTGCCTGCGGCATGATTATGGTTTATTACGGCTCACAATACCTATTAAAAGCTTTCGAAAAAATCAATCTAACAATATCGAATCACGCAACGAGATAAGCAGACAGGAGCAGTATAATGCAGCACATTGCACTCATAATGGATGGCAACAGGCGTTGGGCAAAAAAAAGAAGTTTGCAACCATGGCTTGGGCATCAGCATGGAGCTGAATCAGTAAAACGTGTGGTTGAATTTTGTTTAAAAAAAAATATTCCATACCTATCATTGTATGCTTTTTCATTAGAAAATTTTAAACGACCTGAGCAAGAACGAAATTTCTTATTTACCATGCTCACTGAACAGGCTGAGCATTATTTACCCCATTTCATGGAGCATCAGGTGAAGGTTAGTTTTATTGGCGAACGTGCATTATTCCCAGAGGCTACACGAAGTACTATTGAAAAGCTTGAAGCAGCTACCGCAAGCAATAAACGGTTACAAATGAACTTATTATTTTGCTATGGCTCACGGCAAGAAATTGTACATGGCATCAAGGATATTACTAAAAAAGTAGTTGCTGGCGATCTAACTATTGATCAAATTTCTGATGATATGGTAATGGATTACTTATGGACAAAAGGAACGCCAGCGCCTGATATAGTTATCAGAACTGGCGGGGTTAAACGATTGAGTAATTTTCTTTTGTATCAAGCAGCATATAGCGAGTTTTATTTTTTAGACTGTTTATGGCCAGATATTTCACATGAACATTTAGAAGCTGCAGTTGCTCATTTTTATGAAACGAAAAGGAATTTTGGGATATGAAACAGGTAAGCATCATTGGAGCAGGCGCTTGGGGAAGTGCAATTGCATCAGTATTGGCCCACAATGGGTATACCGTTCATTTATGGTGCCACGATGAAGAAACAAAAAAAAATATTGCAACCACGCGAACAAACCCTCTTTATTTACCAAATATTTCTTTTGCTGAATCAATAATGCCAACAACCGATTTCAAAGACATTACCAATTCAAGTTGGATTTTTGAAGCAATACCTATTAAATATTTGCGACACGTCATGCTACAAGCAAAATCTTGGGCGAGACCAGGACAGCATTGGGTAGTGCTCAGTAAAGGTCTTGAAATCGGTACGAACATGTTCCCCTCTGAAATTATCAATTCAACGTTTGGGTTTGAAGCATGTTCATTTGCGGTAACTGGTCCCAGCTATGCGCAAGAATTAGTGAACCGAAAGTTAACGGGCCTATTGGTCGCTTCGTATGACAAAAAAAAAGGCGAAGATCTACAAGCAATGCTGGATAATGATTATGTAAAAACTTTTCATTCACACGACGTTATGGGCGCTCAAGCTGCTGCCGCAATTAAAAATGTGCTTGCAGTGGCGATAGGCATTCTTGATGGCATGGATTGCGCAGCAAATACCAAAGCACTTTTTTTTGTCGCTGCAGTCGAAGAAATGAAAATCTTTATTAAAGCGTCCGATGGTGATAGTCATACGGTAGGCAGTCTTGCAGGTATGGGTGATCTTATTTTGACCACGTTTGGTGGGCTGAGCAGGAATGCCGAAATTGGCAAACGTATCGGCAGGAGCGAGGTTTTAGAAGATATTTTTAATGATCATGAAACATCAGAAGGCATCAATTCCATTAAAGCTATTTATGAGATAATACAGGCTAAAAATCTGGAAATGCCTTTGTGTAAAGCTGTTTATGATATTTTATTTAATCATAAACCTAAAGAAATTATTTTACAGATTATATAAAATTTCGATAGAAATTGGGCTTTGATTTCTCAAAGCCCTAAAACTATTAGCAATTAGTTTCTTGCTCAACTATTAAATCATTCATGCAAGCTTTGCATAAGGTATATGCAGCAACCACTTTCATAACATCAATATCAACAAAAGAATTCATAATATCTTCAAATGAGCAGTCAGATTCGCTCATTCGTTTTGCCATTTGACGCGCAAGCTCAACGCATTCAGCATCATTTTGCAACGATTCCAAATTTAATGATTCGATAGCTTGACTCATCAAATCATCAGCGCATAGATCCTTTAACCCATTTTTTGTTTGGCAAAATAATTCTTGCGCATCATGTTGATTTTCAGTATTAAAATATACTGGTAATGCAGTTGAGCAACCCATTAACAATAATGCGAGTAACGAAGTTTTGTAGTTCATAGAAGTTCCTTTTGTATAAAAATACGAATGTCGTACCTCATGATAACAAAATTTTTAAAGCAAACAAGGAAATTTTACAAATATCTTTTATGTGGAATTACTGAAAGCATTAAGGTTAGCGGTTGATTTGCATATAGCAATGTTCCAGGCAACGGCCTTTGATCATAAATAATACAATCGGTACATATATGGGATTCTGATACCACAACATCATGATGCGTTGCGATGGTAACCGGCATTGTTTCTACTATTTCTTTGACTTCAGAAACCGTTTTGTTTTTAAAATCTGGTACTAATGAATGTTTTTGCTCAGTAATTGATACGTATGCAATAATACCTGATTTGGTTATTGGGCATTGCGCTTGAGGAATGTGAGAAACTATGTTACCCGCTGGATATTTTGTGGGGATATAATAAATCTTACAGCTAATTGAGCGTTCTTGCGCAAACGTAATAAGTTCTTGCGCTGGCGAATGAATGAATGAAGGCATAATAATAGATGCTGGCTTTTTAGATATAACACAAAAAATTAATTGGTTTGGTTTTATGAGTTGGCCTGCTTGAGGAACCTGATTTATAATAACATTGGGCGCAAGCTCATTATCCTCTTTTTCGGCAACCACTCGAATATTTAAATGCAATGCTGAACATGTTTTTAATGCATCTTCTAACGGTTGACCAAGCAAAGTCGGTGTCGGCATTGTTTTTATTTGCAAG
>JANWKD010000097.1 GCA_025451595.1 Candidatus Babeliales bacterium
AGAAATTGAACAGCAATTATGTGCCTATATATTTCGTGTTTTACGTAAAGAATCAGTCTCTTGTGATCCGATGATGGATAGATCTGAAGTAGTCGAAGAATTCATTAACCGTATACCAAAACTTTTTTCCATAAAAAAAATAAACTCAATAGAATACATTGAACAGTTGTTACCAATAAGGTATGAATATTCACAAAAATCAATGCATGGGACTTATATTACCGAGCTTATGTATGAAATCGCGCCGAATGCGAATCTTTGTATGATTAAAGCATGTGATGATTATGGTATGTCAGAAAAATCAATCTTCATGAAAGCTCTACGAAAAGCGACGAGTAGTGACATTGATATCCTGAACTTAAGTTTAACGTTCATCGATCCAATATGTACCTATGATAGTCAATTAAATCAAATGAAACAATTCATATCGTCAATTCCTTTTGTGACCATTGCATCTGGAAATAACGTATTTAACCGATGCTATTTAACCGAAGGAACAAACGCATTTCGTATCGGCGCCTTTGGTGTTCATAATGAAGGCTGCTTTATTGCACCATTTTGTCCCAAAGAAAAAAAAGGCATACAAGCACCAGGTATCAATATTAAGTGCCAATCTAACGTTATGAATGGTACCTCTATGGCAACTGCTTTAATGAGCGGCTTATTCGCTTTGCTATACGCTGAATCGAAAGAATATTTAAATACGGACCAAATTAAAAAAATAGTTTATGCAGCAGCATTTCAGATGCATGATACTATTGAATGGCAAGGGCAAATGGTCATTGATATGCGTACTGCATTATTTATCGCTCAATTACTTAAGCATATACAGGTAATATGGAATAATCCTGAGTTATTTGCGATTTATTTTGATTATTTGCTTGTTACCATTGTCATTATTCTCATAGAACCAGTTTATTTTCATTGTCTGACCAATAATATTGACCCCAATTTTAAGTTGCATTATTTTGATACGTTATTTTATCCCCAGAAAACTCTGGCTTTGAAGCCAGAGATGAATGGCAAGATTCCGACTTCGCCGAGGCTTCGACGGACAGGTCGTTTTCCGGGGTCCCCGATACTGGGTCCCAATCGCAAGATTGGGTTAATATCACGGCTTTTAAGCCGTGTGCGGGGTTCATTATCATATGACAAAAAAAATACTGGAAATCAAGAACCACAAAATCTATCATCACTAGACGAAAGCATGCGAGATATGATTTTGGCGGTACTCGCACGTATGAAAGTATCTGCGGGGGGTAAATGTTTACATAATATATATTATCAGACTTATAGGTTATGGCCAACCAAACGCCCTATCTTTGGTTTGCAATTCGCGCAAACGAATTTTCAGAGCGCCATAAACCACATAACGTAATTGCAATGGCATCGGTGACATCGGCTTTCTCCGGTGCTTTGAGTAACGGAAATAATGTTAAAATAACACGAGCAACTTGATCTTTTGATGCGCCACCAAAACCAGTGATAGATAATTTGATATCGCGCGGTGAAAATTCATGCAGTCGTAATGCGTATTGATGCGACAAGAGATATAGATTGCCACGTAAGTAACCAAGTTTGAGGAAATTTTGTGCGTTTTTTCCCAAAAAAGGAGTTTCGAGTGCAATGTCAGTGATTAAGTATTGTTTTATTTTATCCGTAAAAAATTCATAAAAAAGATGAATGCGTTCAGCAAGGCTTTTGGTTGGATTGAGTTTTAAATATCCATGGTCAATTAATAGAGTTTTATGCGATTCTTTCTTAATGATGCCAAAACCAGTTACTTGAAATCCCGGGTCAATGCCTAATAAAATCATCTTGCTATTTCATGTGTATCAGATTTAATTTTTTGTTTTTAATCTAATCAAGGAATAACAAAAAAGCAATTATAAGTTTTGTAACGTTTGTGCAATATTTTGATCTTTAGCATCGTCAATTGCTTGATCGTAACTTTTAACATATCCCGAATGCTCCGCATCGATTTGAGCAATATTGCTGTCAATAAGCGCTTTATTCTCACGTAAATTTTTGTATGCTTGATCCAATGCTTTTCTCTTTAAGGAATCCACTGGTTCGTCTTTAATCTCAGATTGATAAACGCTACTAATACTACCCATCGTATATTGAAAAGAATCCGCAAGAGGTATGCCCAGGACTTCATACGGATTTGGTTCCCCGAATAACTGTTTATAGCGATTATTTAAATAGTTGTTGGTTGTCGATTCAGGTGTAAGGTTTTTCAGAATTGAAGAAAGTCGATTAAGCGACCCCTCCGGTAAATTCTTTAATAGCTGCTTTGCATCACGATACGGATCTTCTGCGATAACGGCATTAGATATTTTATCAGCATACGCATCTTTGAGTTGAGAATATTTTTTTACTAATTGCTCGTATTCTTTACCATATTTCGAGGCATTATTTTGCAAAGCTATTCGATCGTTCCATGAAGCAACTTTGCTATACCCAGGCGTTCGTGCGTCAAGCAACTTATTTTCATAAGCGACAAGTGAGTCTTGGGCTTGTCGAAATGACCTTTTTGCTACATTAAGAGAGGCGTTGGTAGAAAAAATACTCGCTAATCTATCCCAAGTCGATACTAAGGAATCAAGAATAGACGATACAACCCCTTTTGTCTGTATCGGTTTATTTATGACAATATTAGTGCCTTGATCGCCACTTGAAATCTCAGCATTTAATAGCTGATCTTTATAGATGTCTAACGTATCTAATTCTTTTTGGGAAGAATCCAAATCTTGTTGAACGGTAGTAAGTTTTTTCTTTGCATCGTTAATTATAAGGGTTTGATCCAAAAGTCCCTGTTCTATTGCTTGACGTCTTGGATCGCGTATGGGTATTTTTAATCGATCTTGAGCCAAGCGATCCTTCTCTTTTTGCGCGTCATCGATGTTTTGTTGCAATTCTCGATTCTTTTGCGTTAAATCTTGAACCTTGCTTTGTTGTTCATCGATTTGAGTGTTTACCTCGTCTAAACTCATTTTTTCCGGAGAGATACAAAAGAGCAAACCGGTGCTTATAGTGAACAATAGAATCTGAATATATTTATTAATAGTATACATACTATACCCTTTTTTTATAAATTCCCTAATGAACTTTGATTTTGAGCTTGTTTTTGCAACAACTGATTTACGGCACTGCTTATTTGAGTCAGTGAATCATTCATCTTTTGTAGTTGGCTTTGAGATCGTGCCAACTCTTTATCGAATTGCTCTTTCAATGCGCTGGTAAATTGAGGATCCTGATAAATGAGATCGTAAATCGTTTTTATTAAGTCTAATCTATTATCTATTTGCTCTTTATTAACTTGCAATTCTCTATAGGCATTTTTTTGTTCGGCTGTTGGATTTTTTATCGATGAAAATATTTTTTTTATGCCATCTCGATTAACTACATAACGGCGAACATCAAGTATCCCTAAAGCACTATAAGGATTTTTCTCATCATGACTAAATTCATACATACTATCTTTAATAGTATCAGATATATCTATTGGTAGCTGGCCTCCATGATAGAGTAGCCTTGCTATATCATCACGTTGAACTTTGTATTGTCTAATAGCTTCTTGATATCCATTAATTTTGTCTTGATAACTCTTTATTTGTGATGAATCCGAAAAACTAGCCGGATTTGCAAAAGAAGCCGGGTCTTGTATGTAAATAGTAGATGGGATCTCGTTAATAGACTTTTTAATCATATCCTGCAACTCAGTACTTGCTTTGAATGCCTCTTTCAGAGAATCCTGTGCATTCTTATAATCTTGTACATATTTATAATAGGCGGTACCAAATTTTGCTTTATTTCGTTGTTCTTGAAGAGCTTGCCAACTCAATTCATCAATGTTTTCTTCTTTTTGTTCATTAATAATCTCGAGTTCATATTTGGTAAGTTCTTCTTGAGCATGAGAAAAATCGGACTCTTTTTCAGCCATTACCGAGGCCTTATTCGTTTCAGGATGTTTTGCGCGAGAAAACAGATTTTTAACCGAGTTCCAAACACTGCTAAAAAAATCACCGATACGCTGACTCACCGTTTTAGGCGTTACCGGTTGTTCACTTCCCGAACTCATCAAATTTTGTAACTCTGAATTCAATAGTTCTAATTTACGAGTAAGTTCATTAATTTTTTCTTGTGATTGTTTCATACCCTCTTGTGACTGAGCAATTGTCTCATCGATTTCTTTTTTATCCGCTGCTAATGTTTTTAGGTGAGCTTGAATGTCACTCGTATCGCTACCCCATGGGCGATTGCGTAATTCACGTAATTTTTCATCAATTTGAGCCTGGATATCTTTTTGATCTATTTGATCCCGATCTAAAGTAACTTTGAGCTCTTCTATAGTATTATGTTCGTTTCTTAACTGATGTTCTAATTCATTTTTCTGATCTTGTAATTGTTCTTGAGTGGGCAACTTTTCAGAGGAATAGCTGAAAGCGACACCCAATGCAAAAAGCAACAATAATATCTTTTTCATATCCTGTCCCAAATATATGCCGTTAATACTTCATAGCTCTACTTATAAGGATACATCTTTTGTATTGCAAATTGCAATATATTTTAGGGGTTATTGGTGAAGAAAGCCGATTTAGGAAGCAAACAGCCCTTCTAGTCTCCTGAGAGAATCTTCCAAATCTAGATATCTAGAAAGAAGCTCTCTCTCCTTTTACTCTCTTTGAAATTGTAATATTTTTATACAGACAGTTCCTTCAGCTCGTTTATTGTTTATGCAATCTTGATATTTACTAACACGAGCATCAATTTCTTTAATCTCTTGCTTGAGGCGAGCAATCTCATTATCATTTTGCATAACAATATCCTGCGTTAATCCAAGCGATATACTACGTTTCCGATCATCTTCCAAAGTCTTCATTTTAGTTTTAGATCCTTGATATTGATTAAGAGTATTAGTAAGTACAGCAAGATCATAATTCGTCACTGCAACCTTATAATCGTAATCAGCTATATCTGGTGATGATGGATTTGTCCTCTCCAGTTCATTTCGTTCTTTTTCTAAGGCTTTTAAAACGCCTAAACCAACCTTTTTATCCTTAATCTCATTATTGAGAATAGATTCGGTATCACCGTAACAGATGAATGGAAATGTTGTAAGTGCAAATATGCACAAAATAAATTTATCTATATATTTGATCATCTTATCTCCGCTTTTAATCTGTATAGGACATGTATGTTTTTATTACTATAAATAGCTTGTTTTGTGTTTATTCCAGTGATGAACCAATTAAGCTAGTCTATTATTAATAAGCATACAAAAAACATATTGCAATTTGCAATATAAACAGATGAAGAATCTTAGTAAACGATCAGTCCTCAAAATCGGTATCTTCAAATTTGGTAAATTCACGAGCAAAATTTAAGTAAACGGTACCAGTTGGCCCATTTCGTTGCTTACCAATAATGAGTTCAGCAATAGAAGGATTTTCAGTATCTTGATTGTATACCACATCACGGTACAAAAACATAATAAGATCCGCGTCAAATTCAATTGCACCAGATTCACGTAAATCAGAAAGCATCGGTCTTTTATCAACACGACTATCAACGGCTCGCGAAAGCGAAGAAATAGCAAGTACAGGAATTTCAAGCTCTTTAGCCAATGCTTTTAAGGAACGAGAAATTTCGGATACCTCTTGATGTCTATTTTCATGTCTTTTACTCGTATGAAGCAGCTGCAAGTAATCAACAATTAAAAATTGAAGGTTATGATCTGCTTTGAGTTTACGTGCTCGGGCACGTAAATCCATCACAGTAGCCATTGGCGTGTCGTCAATAAACAGTTTGATAGTGGCAAGCTGCCCAGCAACTTTCGTTAACTCAAAAAACTCATTGGATGTAAGAGTGGCGTTCTTAATGTTATGGTGCGGTATCCTTGATTCGCCAGACAACAGTCGCAAGGTTAATTGGTCAGCTGCCATTTCCAAAGAAAATATACCAACCGTTTGATTGTTATGAGCAGCAACGCAACCAAAGCTTAATGCTAAGGCTGTTTTCCCCATCGAAGGACGTGCAGCCAGTACAATAAAATCCCCCTTTTGAAACCCCGACGTCATTTGGTCAAGTTTCTTATAACCCGTAGAGATACCCGTTATCCCTTTACTATGACTTTTAATATCAGAAAGATGTTGAAACGTTTTCTTAAGCCATATGTTGAGTTGCACAAAGTTTTGTTGCGTTCTCTTATTAGATATTTGAAAAATAGTCTGTTCAGCCTGGTCTAGTACCAGCTCTATTTCTTGGTTGTTCTGTTCATAGCAATTAGTAATGATAGTAGTTGCAGAAGTAATAAGCTCACGTAAAATTGCTTTTTCTTTAATAATTGAGGCGTGTTGATTTATAAAGCCCAGCGAGGGGATATCTTCTTGTAAGGAAATCAAATAAACAAGTCCGCCCGCCATCTCGAGCTGTCCACTTTTATCTAATTCATCTTGCAATGTTACCAAATCAATGCGTTTATGCTGCTGAGATAAATTGACAATAGTTTGATAAATAATTTTATGCGCTGGTTGATAAAAATCCTGAGCAGAAAGCGCGTCGATAATTTGATGTACATATTCGTCATTCAAAAGTAATGCACTTAATACCGATCGCTCTGCTTCAGGGCTATATGGCAACTGCTTACCAGTAATTTTCTCAGGAGCTATTTTGTTTCTATCAAACTGTTTATCTTTATTCATATATTGATTACTCAGGGACCACTTTTAATGTCAAATGTGGTTGTAAGCGCGAGGATAGTTTTATAATAACTTCATAGGTACCTTTTGATTTTATCGATTTGTC
The DNA here is from genome assembly GCA_025451595.1 of Candidatus Babeliales bacterium. Lineage (GTDB taxonomy): Bacteria > Babelota > Babeliae > Babelales > JANWKD01 > JANWKD01. The sequence goes on from JANWKD010000097.1 coordinate 6,811, forward strand.
AAATTGAACTTGACTCTTTGATATAGATATCCCCTTTTCTGCCAAGATGTCGACTATTTCCCCTGGAGCTATTGATCCATAAAGCTTATCATTATCATGCATTTTACGCTTAATGGTAACCGTAGTTGATTTTATTTTTTCAGCTAACATAGACGTTTGGCTTGATAGAACCTCTTTTCTATTTTCTATCCGTTTAATGCGAGACTGATAAAACTGTTCATTCTCAGGAGTAACTTGAACTGCTGCTTTACGTGGTAGCAAAAAATTGGATGCGTATCCATCAGAAACCTTAACGATTTCACCCGCCATTCCTACTTTCTCAACGTCTTTTAATAAGTATACTTTCATCCGCTTGTCCTTCGCTTGTCCTTATTACAATAGGGAACTTAGATTGATTAAACATAGTATCAATATACCCAAAAAACATCCACTTGAAAAATTTAATATCAGCATCATACACGAGTGCGGGGGCGAGGACGCCGGGATGACAGAAGGGATTAACGCAGCAAGAGCGATTGGGCGGGCCGAGCCCCCGCACTCTCTTTTATTACTCATTTCGTAAATACTTGGCAGAATCTCCTATAAAATAAACTTATGCGCTGGAAAGCCAAACTACTTTGCTGATTATTATGCGACAGGAATGTAGACGCTTTTCTATTTTCTTTTAGTTCCCCACTCGTCAATTTTGAATTGATCATGCACATTAAGCATGGAGCTTTTTTTGCAATTACTAATCGCACATTGCATTATACAATTACAATCTGTTGCCTCATCACGATGAGTCGTAATGAGAAACGAATCACCTTTTTTTCTGATATAAGTCGTTAAAGAAACATCATTTTGCGCAGCGCTCAACCCTTGAATAACGCATGGTAAAGCAAAGGCTTTACGGGCGCTAGTCGTTTTTTTGAAAAAAGCTTCATTTTGTTGAATAAGCAATTGGGTTACATGCAAAATTCCTAAGGTTTCATAATAATGTTGATAATATTCCTGTTTTTTAAATGCAATATCAGCAAAATACGCTATTGATCGCCATAAAGAGCCAACCCAAGCAACCAAAAACGCCATAATGATTAAAACGAGAAGCAAAGCAGAACCAGAATGATTTTTCATAGTAACACTTTATTTTCCAGCGCTACACTTCGATGTAATAACGGAAAAGAAATTAAATTGTGCGATGATTCCATGTGCCAGGATACTAACGTGATATAATAATTATTATCAATCTTTTTCTTTTCAATATCAAAATGAATGGAGCGAACGCCTGTCGAAGCAATGCTTTTAGTTTTTTTCGTCCATTGATCACGAGACATATTGAACATTCCATGGATTCGTAATAATATATCATTTTTTACTCGCCAACCAATATCAGTATCCCCAGACGTCCAGATAAGCTCCCGATCGGTTATCTTTTTCCAATGATTTAATAATGACGGAGCTTGCTTAAGATCTGCGGATAATATATCGAATGAGTTTAGCAAACAAAGCGACGATGCAATTGGAAAATTCCATTTGTTATTAAAAATCGTAGAAACAGTCAACTGCATCAATATCAGACTAATAAATGCCAACAACCCTAGATATATTAAAAAATCAATCAAAAAAAAACCTTCACGAAAATTTTTCATATTGCTCTTTTCATATAATTGAACGTAAAATAATAAAGCGCAATTTGCCTGAAGATGATTTCCATTCAACACGTACTGAAATTAACCTAAATTGATAAGAATTTTTCAAGAGTTCGTGTGATAAAGAGAGCTGATAGGGTTGAGCCTTTGCAACAACCGCAAAAGAATCTTCCTGTTTTGGAAAGTTTGATTCATTAAAACCATATGCAATTATTTTTTCCAAATGAGTTGCTGCTTTATTAATTGCAATCAAGCGATGAGTAGAATCATGATACCAAAATGAAGATATGAAAATACATTGAGCAATAGCCAACCCGATAATAGCTATAATGCCTAATGCAATAATAATTTCTATCAAAAGCATGCCAGAACGAACAGAAAACTTGTTCGCCAATTGACTAACATATATACTTTCAATAAAATTGAATTTAGACTCAATAAATCTTTTTAACAAAGCCATCTTTGTCATAATAAAATATTCAATACTTTCGAGGGCATTATGAAATCTTTGTTTCCTAAACTTATTATAATAGCTTTTTACTTATTTTTATTACCATATCAAATCGAATGCATTCAGCCTCCAATGGCAAATGGAATGCCTCAACTCAGTGA
>JANWKD010000098.1 GCA_025451595.1 Candidatus Babeliales bacterium
ACATTTATTGCTACTATCGTTTTATTGGCTGGTTATTCGTTATTACCCGAACAGTATCGTTTTTCAAGGGCGATAATTTTATTCGGGGCAATCCTTGCTTTTGTGTTCATCATTATATTAAGATGGATATTAATTAAAATAAAGGTGCTGGAGAGTAATAAAGAAAAAAAAGCGCATGCCAATACATTGATTGTTGCATCTGAATCAGAATATAAAAAGACTGTTCAATTAATGAAAGAAGCTGGCATGCATGAAAAAATTTTGGGCAGAGTGGCCGTTTCTGAAAATGATACAACAGGCATAGGCTATTGGAAGAAAATAAAAATGTTTTCACCACCGGTTCTTTTCCGGGAAATAATTTTTTGTGAAGGCGAATTATCTTTTGCAGCTATCATTGAAGCCACGCAACAATTGCCTCGTCATTGCCGGATAAAATTTCATGCGTCAGGTAGCCATAGTATCGTTGGCAGTGATTCAAAAGATACGTTGGGTGAGGCAGTATCAAAAGAAAACGGATACAAGCTAAGTGATCCTTACATCCGTCGCCTGAAAAGATTGGTTGATGTTTCTGTTTCTATTTTAGCCATTATTTCATTTCCCATTCATTTATTTGGTGTAAAAAAACCCTTTGCTTTTTTTGCTAATTGCTTTGCTGTATTGCTTGCTCAAAAAACATGGATTGGCTATACAATAGAAGAAAAGAACCTTCCTCATTTGAGAAGAGGAATCATAGCCTGCAATGGCATCCCGCTTTCAATGAATCAACAATTGCCATTGGAAAGTTTGATCATGGTTGATTATTGGTATGCTCGGGATTATGAACCAACAAATGATCTGTGGTTGATTTCGAAAACTTACCGGCAGTTGGGAGGATAGTAACTTTCCTATATTAATAAAATATTTGAGTATCTGCTGACAGATGCGAAATAGTATATTCGCATTGACTTCACGGGACGGGATTATTTAACTTTAGGTTCAATTCAATTACTGAATGGCGTCTATTATTGATATAAAATTGCCGAGAGCTATTGCTGCGGCATTTCGAATTCCCCCCAATGATCCCCGTCGCCAGCAACTCCGTGTATTGAAAAAATTATTGAAGAAAGCAAGGTTTACTGAGTTTGGCCAGCGTTATCGCTTTGATGATATTCTATTGAACCGTTATCCCGCAAAAAAATTTCAGGAGCTGGTGCCGGCACACAATTATAGTAAGATCTATAATGAATGGTGGAAGAAGACACTGGACGGAGTGCCCGATGTTACATGGCCAGGAAAAATCAAATATTATGCACTAAGTTCAGGTACATCAGAATCAGCAAGCAAATACATTCCTGTAACAAGAGAGATGCTTCGCAGCAATACGATTAATTATTTAAAACAGCTGTTAACGCTTTTAAATTATCACGAGGTAAATCGCAAAGCAATAACGAAAGGATTTTTGATGTTGGGTGGCGCTACTGATCTGAAAAAAGGAAAAGCTGGCTGGTATGCGGGTGATCTTAGTGGTATCCTGGCAAAGAAACGGCCTTTCTGGTTTCAAACTTTTTATAAACCCGGCGGACGCATAGCCGCTCTTGCTGATTGGAATCAAAAATTGAATGAGATCGTTGAGCATGCAAAAGAATGGGATATCGGTTACATTGTTGGTGTGCCTGCCTGGTGCCAAATGTGTATGGAAATGGTAATAGAACATTATAAGCTGAACAACATACATGATATATGGCCTAACCTTGGATTCTTTGTTCACGGCGGTGTAGCGTTTGAACCTTATAAAAAAGGATTTGAAAAACTGTTGGGCAAACCCATTGTTTATATTGAAAACTATTTGTCCAGCGAGGGCTTTATCGGTTATAAAACAAGAGAACACGCTAAAGGCATGCAGTTGATTCTCGACAACAATATCTTTTTTGAATTTATTCCTTTTGATGATAAGAATTTTGACAGCGAAGGCAACCTGACTGATAGCCATGAAGCAAAAATGATCCATGAAGTGGAAGAAGGAAAAGAATATGCATTGATCATGAGTACCAATGCCGGGGCGTGGCGTTACCTGATTGGTGATACAATAAAATTTGTCGACCTGAAAAAAAGTGAAGTAGTAATAACCGGCAGAACCAAACATTTCCTTAGCCTGACCGGGGAACATTTAAGTGTGGAGAATATGAACAAGGCAGTAGAATTGGTTAGTGAAGAATTTAATATCAGCATTCCCGAATACACAGTAGTTGGATTTCCTTATCAAAATTTCTTTGCTCATAAATGGTATGTGGCATCCAACGACCATACGGATGCAGATATTATCCGTAAACGCATTGATGAAAACCTGCGAATGTTGAATGATGATTATGCTGTAGAAAGAGACAGTGCCTTAAAAGAAGTGTTTCTTGAAAAACTTCCTGAAGAAAAATTTTTACAATTCATGCAGCTGAAAGAGAAGCTCGGCAGCCAGCACAAATTTCCCAGGGTAATGAAAGGGAAAATGCTTGAAGACTGGAATAAGTTTTTACAAACTGGAACCATTTAGCCACAATGTTGAATTAAAATGTTCACATTCTAAATCCTTCATTTTCGGATCATATTTCATATTTCGAATTTTAGATTCGTATTTTGTATGTTATGCTTGAGGCACTGCTCAAAGGAATAACATTTGGATTGCTGCTGAGTATTTCGGTGGGTCCTGTTCTATTTTCAATAATCAAGCAAAGCCTGAATAACGGCCATTACGGAGGCCTTGCTTTTGTTTTTGGTGTTTCTGCCAGCGACATTGCATTGGTATTGTTAAGTAATTTCTTCGCTACTCTTTTCGAAAGTCTGAAAGTTTATAAAACAGAAGTCGGTGTGGCCGGTTGTATATTTCTTGTTTCGCTGGGCATTTATTTTTTATTTTTTAAAAAGGTAACCGTAAATGAACAAGGCAAACCGATATTTAAGTTTCGCAAACGGGATTATGCCAAGATATTTTTATCTGGATTTTTTATGAATACATTAAACCCAGCTGTTTTTATTTTCTGGATTACTACTTCAACAGCGATTATTAATCATAACATAGAGCAGCGCATAATTATTTTTATAACCTGTCTTGTCTGGATGCTTGGAACTGATATTTTAAAGGTGATGTTGGCGGGCAAAATTCGTAACCGGTTAACACCACACAATATTCATATTCTTAATCGAATCAACGGGCTTATATTAATCGCCTTTGGTATAGCGTTAATATGGGGACTTATTATTTATGGCAAACGACTTTGATAAAAAGCAGTATAAAAATTTTTTTCAAAAAATCTGGCATTGGAGTAAACGCATCTTTCTGTGGCTGTTTGTTGCACAGCTTCTTTATATTGTTTTATTGAAATGGATTAATCCGCCAATAACGATCACACAATTGAATAGCTGGATAAACGGACATGGATTAAAAAGAGACTATGTAAGCAGAAATTCTATTTCATATAATATGAAGCTAGCGGCTATTTCTGCAGAAGATCAGCTGTTTCCGGATCATCATGGCTTTGACTGGAAGAGCATAAAAAAAGCTATGAAATATAATCAGAAAAAGCCAGGACGTATTCGTGGAGCAAGCACCATCAGCCAGCAGGTAGCCAAAAATGTTTTTTTATGGCAGGGTAAGGGCTGGTTTAGGAAAGGTCTTGAAGCCTACTTTACGTTTATGATCGAATGGATATGGGGAAAGAAACGGATCCTTGAAATGTACCTGAATGTTATTGAAATGGGCAATGGAATATTCGGTGTTGAAATGGCTGCAAAAAGTTATTTTAATAAATCCGCCCAAAATTTGTCAAGACAAGAAGCGGCAATGATTGCGGCTTGTTTGCCCAATCCGATAAGGTGGAAGGTCAAACCGCTTTCAAATTATATGGCATTAAGGTCAAGATGGGTAATGCAGCAAATGGGTTTTATCGAACCCGATCCTGATGTGCAACGGATAATTAATCCCAGGTGATAGATTTATTCAATTAGCAGTTCAATCTTATCGCTGTTGTGAGTAGGATTATTATGTCCGCAATTGATGGCGAAACGCAGGTAATATTTTCCTTTTGAAAGTGCGGGGTTGATTTTTAAATTAAACTGTTTTTTACTATTAAGTTGTTTTAATGTGAGAATAGTGAAAATGTCTCTTTCCCATCTTTGTCCCTTAAATATTCCGATTCTTGTTGTGTCGTTTATTATATTATGAGATTGAATAAAATCAGAATAATGGTTCGGCATTTCAACCTGGCAATGCAACGTAAATTCTTCATCTTGTTTGGCCTTATTCTTTTGAGGAGTAACATGAATATTTATTTTAGCAAAGGACATGAGGGATGAATCATACAAATATCCAATCCATCCTATTGGAGTTTTTAATGAATCAGGAAAACGGTAAAGCAAGTATTTATCTAAGAAATAAACCTGCTTACCAAGCATGGAGTCTTCCACAGGCCAGAAATTATAATTGTTTCTTCTTTCACGGTAAGAGTTCTGTGAATACGTCATTTGCCCTGAATAAAACCAATATTTAGATGCCCGTTGATATGAATTGCTGAAAACAACAGGTAATCCTTTTGTTCTTTGCTTCATTTTCTTTGGCCAATCTTTCCATGCATGATAGCGGGTTTGGATTTCTTTGACTGGCAATATATCTGCTATCATTACTATTCTTGCAAACAATACCAAAACCATCGTTATTGGTAAAAGTCTATAGAGAATTTTTTGCCAACTAAATTTTTCATTTAAAAATTGATGAGAGAGTATTATTAAGGAAACCAATGCCGGCGATGTCCAGTTGGCTTCAACTTTTCCGCGGAGTGAACTCAGAAGAAAAAAAGCATAAATCCCGATCATCATATATCGTAATGCTTTTTCCAAATCGTTTTTTGGTCTATATAAAAAAGCAGCGGGTAATAAAATAAATCCGGCAACAGGGCCCGGCAAAAGCAATTGCCCAAGAATATAATCGCTAGTGAATGAAAATTTATAGGTATTTACATTGCTTTCAAATAAATGATAACGCATGGTTACCCAATCATGCAGATACTGCCACCAGAGATGCGGAGAAAAAAGAATTAAGGCGATAATGCCAGCCACGTAAGTTTGGTATTTGGTAAATAATTTAATATTCGAAAGCAGCGTAAATAATACTATTAATACTGCATGATATTTACTATAAAATAAAAATGCAATAGAAAAGCTAAGCAAAATTGTGTTCGATAAAGATGATTTGTCAATAAATTTCTTGTAGCACCAAAAGAAAAGCGCAGTAAAAAATATGAGCGGGATATCCGGTGCTGCAATGAACCCGGTAATCTGTATAACCGCAATGGATAAAGAGATCGCATAAAAAAGAACAGGATTTTTTTTAGCAATTAATTTTTCAATCAGGAATAATGAAAGCACATTCAGCAAGAGCGGAAACAGGCGAACACCCAACTCATCGTGAAAAATTGCATAACCCATTTTTACGAGCAAGGCAATCATGGGTGGATGATCAAAATAACCCCAGGAAAGATATTGGGAGAAGACCCAATAATAAGCTTCATCATCCTGCAGTTCTGTGAAGTGCGACTGGATAAGACCGAGCAATAGCCAACACATATAAAAAACCGTCCGGTGATTTTTTTGAATAAACGTTTGGTTTAATAAGGGAACTTCGAACCCGGCCTTTTTAATCATTTATAAACTTGTTATAAAGAAAAATTCAACTATTAAGCTGTTTTTCTAATCTCATATATTTGTTGAATATCCGTGAAAATATATATCCAATGATACCACCGGTAACGCCGCCGCCGATTATATCCAGTGGATAATGAACTCCTACATATATCTGGGCATAGCAAATAATGAAAGCCCATAAAAAAATTAACCATATCCGGTTACCGTAATAGCTCTTTAGAGTAAGAAAAAAAAATGTGGCAAAACCGAAGTGATTAGCAGCATGCGAAGAAGTAAAGCTTGAGCTTTGCGGGCAATAGTGCAAAAGAATCCGAACTTGACCCGCCAACGATGTATCTCTGCAGGGGCGAAGCCTGAAAATGTTTTCTTTAATCAGCCGGCTGCTTACCGGATCAGTAACGGCGGCCGTTGCCACAGCCAATAACACCCAAAACCAACCCCTTTTTTTATGTTTAAGAGTAATAAAAAAAAGCAAAAAGAGGTAAAAAGGTATCCAGGTGTAGGCATGGCGTACGTAAGGCAGGATCAGATCAAAAAATGAATTGCTCCATTTGCGGTTTATTATAAAAAAAATATCCCGGTCAAGCTGCAAAATTTTTTCAAAAAAAGACATAGCGAAAAATTATGGGGAATATAACGGATTGCAAAATATTTGTTTTATCGCATGGCTTACGACTAGCGTCTTTTTGTGGAGCTATAATTACAAAACCTTGTTTAGTAAGCAGAAGAGAATCTCAAAAACAAATCCAAGCCTGGAAACTACCAGGAACTTGTATATTAATATCGGTTTATTTATATTTATAGTTGAAACCGCGTCTCCAAACTTATCCCCGAAAAACAAGCCATTAACTACCAGACATAACTTTTAGATTTGTGAAAGGAAATTTTTTTGTCCTTTTTGTGATTATATGTTCATTCATGCCGGGATGTTATAAATACGAACGTTCAGGCAATATGGATAAGCCGGGTATTGCATTAACTTTTGATGACCGCAGTATAGACAATTGGTTTAAGTATTTGTCTTTATTGGATTCTTTCGGGGCAAAAGCCACCTTTTATATTTCTTCATATCATTTGCTTACTATAGAGGAAAAAAATAAATTGAGAGAAATACAACGTCATGGGCACGAAATAGCCTATCATACAACCTTTCACAACAATCTTTGTGAGTATTTCAAATTACATCGTATTAATGACTTGATGCAGATGGAGATTTATCAGGATTTAAAGAAGATGAACAGAGATGGGTTTTATCCCCGAACCTTTGCATATCCGTTTGGCTCTCACGATTATTATTTGGATAATCAGCTACTGGCAATATTTAAAAGTGTAAGGGCATTAAATGGCGGCAACGATCTGGCAAAAAGCGTTGTGGGAACTACTTCTAATGCTATTTTATATGCATTGAGTATGGACAATAACCGGCGCAGTAATAATACAATCGAAAGGATGATTGATCTGGCAAATAAAAATCGTAACTGCCTCGTAATGGTTGGACATCAGATAGAAAATGCCAATGCAAAATATCAGGTACCTTACGAGAAATTAAAATTTATTCTTAAAAAAGCAAAGAGCCTAAATATGAATTTTTACCTTATCTCGGAAATTTCTTATTAAATAATATAAATGAATTGTAGCCACGCCAGTTAAACAAACGACTTGTCTGTCGGCTATGTAGACTGTGCATATAATTATTGTTTGCTAAAACAGCCATTGTGAAAAATTACTTCATACACTCACGTCTTTTAAGATGGCTTCTTAGTGTAGGATTTTTATTTCTTTTATTAATGAGTCTGTTGAGAGTAGTTTTTGCTGTTGCTTTTAAACCCATCAATATTCCATGGAAAGAAATGGGGCCTGCTTTCGTTATGGGGCTTCATTATGAC
>JANWKD010000099.1 GCA_025451595.1 Candidatus Babeliales bacterium
AATAGGATTGAATGATAAAATAAAAAATTTTACCGCTTATATAGGCTTTTACTCGTATAAATACGGACAGCTTTTAAGTTCATTTTTTAAATCTGAAAACAGCAGTTTTATTCCTGAAAGCAGATAATTGACTTGTTTAACTACTTCTTGAGGTGCTGTAAGAGTAAAAAAGCCGAGGCTCATAGCTACCAATCCGGTCATCGCTAAAGAAGCTTTGTCAGATCCGATCGTTGCTCCTTTATAAACACAAAGAGCCCCAAACCCCATAGTTATACCTCCACCCAACATTGCGCCTTTGATTCGTGGATCTTTCAGTGAAGGCGTATGCCACCAGTCGGTTATCTTATCGCATATATTGTTGAAATGGCCTTCCTGTTCAGGTTTTACCGTTGATATGTACGAATTAACGATAAGAAACATGAATAATATTATTTTTTTCATAAATCCATCTCTGTTAGATCAAATTGATTGAGTTATTCTATTAGAATTATATCTTATTCTTCAATTATGACAAGCTCCGATACCTATAATAGGATTAAAAAATTGATCGATTGTCAGCCGTTTTGGAAATATTATTGAAATCGTAAAATAGAAGGTTTTATAGTGTAAAACAGACTTTCACCTCCATTTATAAGAAGTTACAGAATGTCTATAAAAATAACTGAATTGAGAAATTGGTATTTTATTGTATTATTAATCTGTTCTTGCATTCGGGTTGATGCAGTAACGCTTGTATATAATATGCAATTACGCAGATTTTTTGAACAAATGACAGCTGCCGATCGTCACTATCATTGGTTACTATCGGCTATTCCATTGGTATATATTCGAACTCGTACTATTGATGATCCTCGATTCAATATTTTTGCTCGCGAAAAACGATTAGCAGTTGGTCCTTTATTAAATGCTCGCTATGTTGCGTCAAAATATTGGTGGTATGAAATAACGACTGCTTTTGAAAAAGAGTATGGAAAATCCAAAGGCACGGTGAATTTTTCTCGCTCAAATTTTGGTATGGACGATATTGTTCTGACGGCAGCGCGTGCATTTTACCCTATTAAAAACATGCAATACGTCGTGTATGGTATGGCAGGTTTTCCCATACGTCAAAAAATTAATTTGTTTGATGCGCAAGACCCTTTTATTGGTACGCGTTTTTATAGTTTAGGCATCGGATCTGAGCTTTCATATAGCGTTAAAAACAGTACACAAAAAAGTGCACTTATGTGGTTATTTCAAAATCGTTTTATTCATTTTTTTCAACGAAGTTGGTTTCCCATTCTACCGCAAGGGAGTAAAATCAAGCCCGGTGATCTTATTGATTTATTGGTTGCAGTACATTATCGAAAAAAACTTAATAGTTTTGAAATAGGTTTTGATCAAACATTCTTTATCAATGCAGCCCTTATTTTACCTGATCGTGTTATAAAAAATAAGAACTTTGCAAGACAAGTAGTCTATGCAAACGCAAGTCATATTGTGAAAAATTTTCCTCTATTAGATACTCCCGTTGTTTTAGGAGCTGGATTTGTTGTAGGGTATTCTGGTCGATTTAAAACAAGATTATGTATTGGATCGTTAAATTTTACGGTTGTTTTTTAGTTTTTTTCATGTTAATTTAACCAATTGCATTGATAAAAAAACATAGTATAAATTTTTTAATGAGGAGTTTATCACATGAAATGTTTGGTTTTTTGTATGCTAATCGTTACACTCTCTACGCTTCATGCGGTTCAAGTTACTATTGAAAATAATACATCGACTGTCATTTCTATTTTTGCAAAAGAAAATTTTGCCTTAACATTGAAACATATAAATAAAAACACATTACAGCACATTGAAGTCGATAACATTGAAAAAACCATTGAGTTTATTGAACAAAATTATCAGGATGTGGCAGTAACGCAAGATCGAAAAAATTGTAAGCTTATCTTGAATGAATGCGACTATTCAGATTAAATATTTCGAAAATAATCTAATCTTTTTTAAGCGCTTGCTCGAGCCGCATCTTCAAGTGGTTTTCTAAACTTACTGCTTCATCGGAATTTTTGTGAGATTTTAGATAGTCAAATATTGTTTCATTTTTCTTGTTTGCATGCGTAATAAGTGAAATAATTTCTTTGTTTGTTAAGTTTTCTAAAAGAAGATCCGTCTTTTTTATACTATTTTTGTCTAAAACACACCAAATGCCAATCATATGCAAAGGTGAATCATCATGACTATCAAAATGAAAAGGAGAAAGTCCTTTCTCTTTATAAAATTTAATAAGTGCTGGTGCGTGATTTTCAAACATGCTTTGAAATAGTAGGTTTTGTCCAAAATAGTTTTCCCAGTTTATTTTTAAACCGTTATTCAATAAAAATTCGGCCATAGGCACCGTGGTTGCGTCTTCAATAAATTTATGGTGCAATGGTATGCCATTTTTTATTAATAGCGTAAGAAATTGTGTGTCATTGGCTGATACTGCTTTTCCAAGCGGCAAATCTTCTCTATGAGATTTAAGGTTTGCTCCGATATATATTGCTGCTGCAATATTTCTTCGTAATAGATTATATTGATGGTATCCCGATAAAGCGAGAAGCATCTTCCCCATTGCGTGATCTTTTTCATATTGAACCGCGTCTTGTTTCGATTTCCAATAGGTATTAACAACCGATGGTTGATCGAGTGGAGAATCAGGTAATGATTCATTGTTATAGCGATACTTTTCAATACTTCTATTTAAAGGAGGTTGTCTTGAATAGTTCGGGTAAACCAAATTCGTTGCATAATATGTTTCTTGCAAAGATCTATCCATGCCAAGTAAGCAGAGTGGAATAAAAAATAGTAATTGCTTCATGATATTCCTTTTTTGAGTTACAAAATTCCTTTAAAGAAGTAACATAGCAAGATTTGATAAAAAAGTAATCAGATTCATATCAATGTTCAAATAGAAGAATTTATATGTTGCTCATGAATTGCATTTTTTTGTCGCTTACGAACTCTCTTTTTTAAAATTTCTTTCAAAGGATCATCATCAATCGAATCGAGCACTGATAATGTTTTAAACGTATTCCAGCTTGTGCGGATGAGTGGCGGTGGGTTTTTGCGATGCATCCAGACAAAAAGACGTGTTTTTGGATCTCCAGGACTTCCACTGCCAAAATTACCGTACTTTCTTGTCAAACTTTTGTACTCTGCATCAGAGGTTGTTTTTGCAAGGATCGAAGCTGCTCCTACTATAGTATAATTTTCATCAGCACGATGCTCAGCGATAAAAGGAAGTTTTTCTAACGTTTTAGGTAATTTAATAGTATATTTTTGTGCTGCTTTGCCTAGCTCATCTTGCTTGAGGCTGTCATTGTTATGATTTTTTTTATCGCGAGAGAAGCAACTAATAATATTTTTTAACCGGGTTTTAAAAAGTTTTTCACTTACTTCCCAATTATCCACGTAGATTTTTTCAATAGTACACATTCGTTTACGTGCGGTGCGTTGCAATTTTTTTGCAATAGTAAGAACCGTAACCATTTCCCATTCATTGAGATTTAAACATTTATTATCGATCATTTCAGGTTCTAATTTTTCAATATGAAACCCAATGGCTGTTTCTTTGATAATACGGGCAAGATCATTTAATTTTTTTTTCGAGGTGATCAACTTGCTATCTTTGACGCCCAACTTCTTCCAGTTGAAAATGGTTTGTTCATCAGCAATCACTCCCGCAATAACAATACTGCCTATGCAGGGACATTTTGTTGCATCATCAATGCCTGCATGTATTATGTTGCGAGTAAGCTTACGTTCGCTATAGTTGCCATCGCTTTGTTCGGGTGATAGCATAATTAAATCTTGCAAAGAATTTGACATAGAAGACCTTTTTGAAATTTCTATAATAATCCTAATATAAAATTATAAATTAGGCAACGATCACTCTATAATTTTTAAATTTGCTGAAACCTTTAAAAGAGCATTTCTTTTTTGATATTCTGATTGTAATATATATAAGGTTACGATAGAAGGTTATGTATGAGAAAAAAAGATACTCAGTTGCTCGGGTTGGGATTTTTAGTGATTGGTGCTATTATTTTGTTTATTTCTGCCTCGCCGCTATTAATTCCTCTTCTTGGTATTATCAGTGGTTTAATTTTGATAATAATGGGAATGCAGATATTAGGTTATCCTTCCCTTCCCGCACTTATTCATTCTTTTTTTAATCAATTGAATTCTTTATTTAATAATAAAAAATAGCGAGGATGTTTATGAGATCAAAAATTTTTTCAGTATCGCAAGCATTGCGATTTGGTTTGTATACCGTAATTGATAATTTTATTTTTATCGTAACTATTTGCATATTGTATTTGCTCGTTGCGCTTGGAGGTTTAGCAATAATTGGTACGTTTACCGTGATACCATTTTTATCATTAATTCAAACGATCGTTCATACGGGAATTGAAACGGTAAGAGGATCGCTGAGCGTATCAGCTATGATTTTGTTAATAGCTATGCTTTTTGGATTCTTATGCACTTGGTTAATCTTAGGAATCCAGAAAGTTGCATTTGACTTGTATGATTATCAACAAAGTAGTATCCGTTCACTGTTTTCTATTGATTTTAAAACCACGTTGCGTGGGTTTATTGCTAATATATTATATTATCTTTTAACTACTATTGGATTTTGTTTTTTTATAATTCCCGGCATTTATTTTTCTTTAAAATATTGTTTTATCTATCAAATCCTCGTGGATAAGCATGTCGGCGTATTTGAGGCGTTTCGTCAGAGCTCAGAGATCACCAAAGGCATTAAATGGCAATTATTTGGACTTGCATTAATTACGGGAATACTGGGTTGGTTGGGAATGGCTTTTTTTGGCATAGGGTTGGTTATTACGGCGCCTATGACAAGACTTGCATATGTATACGTTTATCGTAAGTTATCTTCTTTGCCACAACCAATTAACCGAGAGATGTTTTAGGTATACCTACTTTAGGCAATACGCTTGAATTTTTTTTCTATTTCCCGTAAAGGTAAATGCCAACCAGTTGGCCTGCCATGCGGGCAGGTAAAGCGATTTTCTACTAAATCCAGCTCAGATAGCAGTGAGCTCATTTGTTCGATAGTTAATATATCTCCCGCTTTAACCGCTGCTTTGCAAGCCATTTGCGATCGAAGTTTATGGTGGATAATGTTGAGAAAATCATTATCCTGATGAGCAGTCTCTGATTGAATAAGCGCAATTGATTCTTTGATGAAGGTTGGTATAGATTGATTCTTTAGATGAGTAGCGGTTGATTTTACCAGGAGCGTATGTTTGCCAAAATGCTCTAATTCTAAGCCATGATTCTTGAAAAAATCTAAGTAGGGAATGATGGTGGTGAATTCGTCTGCGCTTAATTCTATTGTTTCGGGAAATAGTAACGTAATAGCGCTTATTTCATGAAATCGATTCAGATATTGTTCGTAAAGAATTCGTTCATGTGCCGCATGTTGATCAATAAAGAAAAGGCCATCAGACTTTTCAATTAAAACGTACGTGCTCTTATATTGGCCTATAATACGATAGGTGGATTGGGTAATTTCTCTCGGTTGAATGAACCCCACACACGGCTTAAAAGCCGTGGTTTTGGGGACCCCGGAAAACGACCTGTCCGTCGAAGCCTTGGCGAAGTTGGAATTTTGCCATTCATCTCCGTATTGCAAGCCAGAGTTTTCTGGGGATAAAATAATTTGAGCTAAAAATTCTGGTTCTTTTGGTAAACATTCGGGTAATTTTTCTGGTGAGTTGTGAGAATGATTATGCTCAATTAGGGTATAATCAGGAGGCTGAGAACTGAATAAGGTTGATATTGAATTGTCTTGAAAATCATGCGAAGCAATTACTTCTTTTTGATTTAAAAAGAGATTTTTATCATAACTATTATTTGCATTATTATCGGAAAAATCTTGCTGTTCAACGCTCGGATGAACAAATTTTTCGTTTGATTTAAAAGAGTTTGTAAGCAACCCGATTTGCGTATGCGTATTGTTTTCAAAAGAAGACTGTTTCTTTTGAAAATAATCCTGATTTTCTGTAGGTCGAATGAGTGTTGAAATATATTGCTCAAGCGTTTTGCGTATCGCCTCACTAATAAAATTTTCAACTATTTTTGGATGCAAGAACTGTACTTCCTCCTTGCGAGGGTGAATATTAATATCCACTTGGTCTTGAGGTACGCTGATGAATAAACAGACCGTCGGATAACGTCCGTCTGGCAGCACATTCATATATCCTTTCAGAACAGCGCGTACTAGATGTTGATTTTTAATCCATCGATTATTTACAAAAATATATATATGCGAACGATCATAGCGTTGAATATGCTGATGGGAAATAGCTCCTTGAACAGAAACGCCTCGTTGATTGATCGGAGTTAACATAAGCATTTCGTGAGGCGAGTATTGCCATAATTGTCCGATTCGTTCGTTCAAGTTTTTTGCGATAGGGCAATTAAAAATCAAACTATTTTCTGAATATAATTTGAAATGAATTGTTTGATAATCAAGACAAAATGCTTGGAACATAAGTGAAATGGCTCGCCATTCAGTATCTTTGGTTTTGAGAAATTTTTTTCGAGCAGGAACATTAAAAAATAGATCAGCAATGGTAATGCTCGTACCGGTATTGCATGCAACAGATTTTTCAATGAGATTACTATTATTTTCTCGTTCTATATAATAACCTTCTTGGTCAGCCAGCTCTTTGGTCGTTAAGGTTACTTTGCTTACTGCAGAAATGCTCGATAATGCTTCACCACGAAAGCCAAACGTTTGTAGCCCACTCAAATCATTCACTGATGATATTTTGCTGGTCGCATGATGATCAAAACAAAGCAAGGCGTCTTCTTTGGACATGCCGCAACCGTTATCAATAACTCGAATTAATTGTTTGCCCGCATCTTCAATAAATATGGTGATGGTGGTTGCACCAGCGTCGATTGCGTTTTCAATAAGTTCTTTGACGGCGTTTGCAGGCCGTTCTACTACCTCGCCCTCAGATATTTTTTTAGCTTCATGTAAGTGAAGTTGTTTAATTTTTGGCATGATTATCTATATTTTTAAAAATCTATGAGTACTTATTGTAATGGAAAAAATAGTTTTTTGAAATTCATTGAAGTGTCGGATGCGCTGAGTTTACAAATCAAATACGTTAAATGTTTTCCATGCTTTGATAGCAATATCTCTTATTTGTAAGTTTTCATTGCCTGCGTACACTAACACCCCTTTCTCTTCACCTGATAATTCAAGCCAATAACTCAGATTTTTCAAAAAAGAACTGTTCATAGTCATGCTCGCTTTAATTTCAATAGGAATCAAACTGTTGGCTTTTTCTATAATGCAATCGATTTCATTACCATGACTATCACGCCAAAAAAAGGTAGTAGGGTTTTTTGCATAGTTATAAAATTGTTTTTGAATATCGCTTATTATATAATTTTCAAAAAGTAGCCCTCGCAGATAATGAAATTGTAGTTGGGTTGATGCTTCTATTGTCAATAATGAGCAAACAATGCCCGTATCATAAAAGTAAAGAATAGGACTTTTTACCAGTCTTTTGCTAAAATTTTTGTGATGCGGCTGTAGTAAAAAAATAATATAGCTCGATTCAAGAATTGAGAGCCATGATTTTGCCGTGGGGACACTTATGCCACAATCATTGGCAAGAGAAGAAATATTTAATAATTGACCTATTCTACCGGCACAAAGCCCAATAAATTTTTTAAATAAATTTAAATTGGTAATATTAATGATCGATCGAACGTCTCGCTCTATATATGTTTGTATGTATGAAGGATAAATATATTGAGGCTCAAGCGCATTTGATTCAAATATGCGTGGATATGACCCTCTGAATAGAGCATCATCAATGAGGAGTGGGAGTAGGGAGGCTTGCTGTAGTTCTTTCATTGAAAGAGGTAATAGGGTTAATATTCCTACTCTTCCTGCAAGAGACTGCGTTATAGATTGGTTCATTAAAAAATTCTGCGATCCTGTCAATATAAAAAAGCCAGCCTTCTTCTCCGTATCAACTATTACTTGGATATAAGAAAGTAACGCTGGTACATATTGAAACTCATCAATAATTACTCCCGGATAACGCAAAAGATTTTCTAAAAATCCTCGAGGATCAATCTGCGCAGCTTCTCTCACATCAAGACTTTCAAGAT
>JANWKD010000100.1 GCA_025451595.1 Candidatus Babeliales bacterium
CCGCGCGGCGTACCTCAAATTGAAGTAACATTTGATATTGACGCAAATGGCATCGTGCATGTTTCCGCAAAAGACAAAGCGACAAACAAAGAACAAAGAATTTCTATCACGAGTGGCGGCGGATTAAATAAAGATGAAATCGAACGCATGGTCAATGAAGCAAAAGCACACGAGTCTGAAGATAAAAAAGCTCGAGAAACAGTAGAAAAGAAAAACCATCTAGACGGTTTAATCATCCAAATAGAAAAAACACTTAAAGAGAATAAAGACAAGTTGCCCGAAGCAGAAGTCAAAGCTGTTGAGCAAGCAGTTGAAAAAGCAAAGTCTGCTTTAGTAGAACACGCTCAAAATGCAGATGAACTACAAAAAGCAACTGATGAACTATTGCAAGCTTCTCACAAAGTAGCAGAACTGCTCTACAAACAACAAAGCGAAACTACAGACAAGCAAGAAGAGACAAAAGATCAAGAAGGTCCAATTGATACTGACATTAATCAGTAAAACAAACTATCATGGGGAGCAAAGCTCCCCATTCTTAATATTTTACGCGTTAATTTACGTCTTCAAAAAAAGATTAATCTTTTTCTATCTAAAAAAAGGGCTCTATGTCAACAGAAATACAGAAACTCATTGCAGGACATCAGCAATTCAAACAACAATATTATACCAACCCTGATCAAACAATCTATACAGCATTAATACAAAATGGCCAAAAACCAAAAGTATTAATGATAGCTTGCTCCGATTCACGAGTTGACCCTGCCATTGTAACAAATTCAAAGCCAGGCGATTTATTTGTTATTCGCAATGTAGCCAAATTAGTGCCGCCCTATGAAAATGATAGCGCCTATCATGGAACCAGCGCCGCGTTAGAGTTTGGTATCTGTAGCCTAGACATTGAACACATTATTGTATTTGGTCACTCACAATGTGGTGGTATCACTGCTTTAGTAAATGAAGCTCCAACGATTATTCCTAACGGATTTATTGCCAAATGGATGGAGCTTGCCCGCCCTGCAAAACAACAAACAGTTGCGATGCATTCTGCAGAGTCATTAGAAACCAAAGTTGAGTTATGCACGCAATATTCCTTAATACATTCCTATCAAAATCTACATACATTTCCGTGGATTCAAAAAAAAATTATGACCGGAGCTTTAAAAATACATGCTTGGTACTTTGATCTAACAACCGGCACCATCTCTTGTTATAATTCAAAAGATAATTCCTTTATTCCATTACAATAAGAGCTCTGCCTGAAATACAAATCTTTTTTGTTCCAAAATTCAAGAAAAACATTTGAACAAAATAATTAAAAATGTTATTTTCAGGCCAACAATAACTTCTAAAAAAAGGAGAGTCTATGAGAAACAGCATACTATTTTTTTCTATCCTTCTTTTCACACATAACCTACTTGCAATGCGCTCTGTGCGGGTAGTAGTTTTTGAAAAAAAACATAAAAAACAACTTCAAAGTATACTAGCCGAAGGGGAAAATATCTTAAAAATTGTAGACTCCATTCAGCAATTAAAAAAGGACGATTATGAATGGAATGATATATTGGATAATGAAAAAAAAATTAAGCCAGCTTTAGATTTAATAAGTGATTGGTGTTATACAAAAAATAAAGATGATATATCCAATATACTTTCTTACCCTATAGGTTCTTACAAAAACATAGCCCATTTATTTTATTCCACTGAGCACATTGCTGCATTCATAGGAACCCCGGGAGCCATCGCTTGGGCTGCAAAAAATTTAAAAAATAAACCAGGCACCCGCAATGCACTTATGAAACATTTATCAGCTATCGTTAAAAATAAAGAAAAAAATCATCACGCTAAAGCATTATTTTCTATTATTACGTATAAATATCACCATCAAGAAAATAAAAAAGCAATATCCTCCAAACGATGGTTTTTGCCAGAAATACTACTTCTTGCTGCAGAAGAAAATCCCGAACTTTTACCGACTTTTTTAGATTATATAGATATTAATACCAAAAATAAGGACGGCGAAACAGCGTTAATGTGCGCAGCAAAAGCAGATGATTTGCAAACATTAGATTTTTTGTTAACAAAAAATCCATCAATAAATGAAACCGATTGCATTGGCAATACTGCCCTTATAATCGCGGCACAAAAGACAATTGAACCAGAGGCAATAACAAAGCTTATCGCTGCCGGCGCTGACGTAAAAATAAGACATCGGAACGGATGTACCGCTCTAGATTTCGCCATCAACAGGTTATCAAACTCTCGTGAACTAGTGAGTGTAAAAACTCGCATTAACAACATTATTCAGATATTGAAAAGCGCAATGACCGATAAATGCTAATAAAATAATTTTTATAAATTTTTAATTTATAAAAAAATGGGATCTGCATGAAAAAAATATTAACATTAGCAGTATTGAGCAGAATAATGTTACTTCAATCCATGAACCATTCATTTTTCAGTCCTGATTTTATAGCTTCTGAAATCTTAAGCCAAATTATTTATACTCTTGTTGACGAAGAAAATAAGTTACCATGGCAAACCGTAGTAACGTTACAAAGATTAAAGAGGCTGAATAAAAGCTGGAAAGCATTTATGGAAGAAGAGATCGATAACGATCGTTTTACCAACTACTTCATAGAAACCTTATATAAAAAAAAACTTTTAATCACTCACAATAGCAAATTAGCCTTAGCTGCCATTTTAGGTACTGATAACGCAATTGGCTGGCTGGCAGCACAACCCAAGCAGGAAATTGCAAAGACAGATAGAACTCAACCAATAGATGGATCGGTATATTTTCTGTATATTATTGAACTACTTCACAATACTGCTGACATGTATGAAAACTTTATTAAAAGAGGAAAAAAAGGCTTAAACCCAGGAGAAGCTCCTTATAATTGGGATGACCCAAATAACGCTAGAAGAAAATTAGCTGTTTATAAAGCAATGAAATGTGGCATCAAAATCAATAAAATAAACGGTCTGCAAATGACCCCCTTAATGATCGCGGCACAATGCAATAGAAATGATTTAGTTCCCTTTTTAGTTAAGAAAGAAAATATTAATAAAAAATGTTTCTACGGGCGCACGGCACTTATGCATGCAGTTCTAAACCAATCTGTAGCATGCACTTTGCAGCTTATTAATGCTGGCGCTGATGTTAATATACTTGATAATAATCGTCATTCTGCCTTACACCATGCAATTCAAAAAAACAAAAATAATTACCAAATGGACACATATATTGTTCAGTCATTATTAAATGCAGGAGTTGATACTCAGCTAAAAGATACACTCGGATTGACCGCACAAAATCATGCACAATACTGTCAACGAAATGATTTAGAAAAATTGATTATACAATCAGTTGCAAGCAAGAAGCAAAATATATTGAGCAATTGCTCAATACTCGCTCTAGAAAATCCTTAGGCTGCAATACTCTAATTGGCATATAATGCTTACTTACAATTCATTTACTAAGTACAAGCCAAAATTTTCAAGCCCCTCAAAATATCATTATAGAAACTTATTTTTTATTTAAAAGTAACCGACTTGATCTTGTTCTTTCAAAATGATACCCTAATAGAAATTACCCCATAGCGAAAGAAACTAAAATGTATAAATATCTATTATCTATCTTATTGCTTATTAGCTGCAATCTTTTTCATGCAAAACCTGTTATAGTGATATCCTCAAATAAAATAACCCCATATTCAACAGACTATGTAGGTAAGCTACGAACCATTACAGCAACAGTAAGCATCGCACCTGCTCTTTATTGGAATCATCCAAAACTGATTGTACGCACACCTCAGATTGTAAAACGTGGATTTGGTATCGCTCAAGAAACAAAGGGCATGGATAACCTCGTTCATAACCTCAGCCAAGAATTAGAACAAAAAGGTTGGGCGCAACTAAGTAAGGATGAAAAAGAAGCTCTCATCAAAATTATCATTGCGCCAATTAAACCAAATGAAGAGGCAATCAAAAAAGTAAAAACTTTAACGAATAACGGCTATAAAATAATTTTGGCAACTAATCAAGCCATTGCACAACACAGATTCTATAAAGAAACTATGCAAACGAAATATGGCTTAAATATGAATGAAATATGTGCTGGTGGTACCGTAAGTTCTCCTACTTATCACGATGCAAGTTATGATGCAACAAAGCCATATTTTGAAATAGAACCAAACTGGCTTGTGGCTTCAGATACCAATCCCAGCGAATCTTACTTCAAAGCATTAAGAGAGCTTGCAGACCGCCAAGAACCGAATACACCAATTTATATGGTTCATACTTTTAAAGAAATGCTAATGGTCGATGATTTGGCAATGCTAGAGAAATATAACATTTGTCTTTTCAATTCAATTGATAAATTGATAGAAGCTATTGAAACTTTTGACAATTATATCCCACTATAATTAAGCAAAACAAGCCAATTCAAAATAGGATCATATACTAAGATTCGTTTTCCGGGGTCCCCGATACTCGGTCACAATCGCAAGATTGGGTTAATACCACGGCTTTTAAGCCGTGTGTTATGTTCATTGGCTTGCTTTCAACTAACTAAGCCGATTCATTAATCAGGAAAAAGCTGAATTATTTGCTGTAATCGTTGAGGGCACGCAAGTTAAGAAAACAAATCCTTTGACCAAAAAAGATTTTGATTTTTTACTGAGCTAACAAAATGTATCTTTTCTCATGCTCTAACAACCATTTCTTACGCTCAATGCCGCCAGCATAGCCCCCGATACGACCATTGCTTGCAATTACTCGGTGACAGGGAACTACAATAGCAATGCTATTGGCACTATTTGCATTGCCAATGGCTCGATATGCGTAATTGTTTCCGATAGAACATGCCTGGTATGCATATGTCTGCGTCTTGCCATAGGGAATTTCTATTAAAGCACGCCAAGCAGCTTTTTGAAAGATTGTTCCAAAAAAGTGAATAGGCGTTTGAAATTTTTGTAACGTGCCAGCAAAATAGTGCGATAACTCATATGCAAGAAGCTCAATAATTGGATTTGAACTTTTTTCAATGACCGTAGTATAAATTTCTTTTTGCAGTTTTTTTATTTGCTTATCATTATTTTTATTGTCATGAAATTGTAAAAAATATAATGCCCTTTCATCGGCTAACGCAATCATCGATCCTAAAGGAGTAGAAATAGTTGCTGAGTTTACGATCTTTATTTGATTCATAAGAAAATTAAGATAAATGTATATTTCTTTAACTATAATAATTTGCACCTATGATTTTAGTTTAAAAAATCAGCGCAATTAAGCAAAGTAAATCTTTTTTATAATTATTGTTGCAAACGTTACACTTCTATCATGAACATTCTACTTTTATTGGTTTCCTTTTTGTTTTCTATTTTAAAGCTTCTGAAGCATCTTCTTTTTGATGCCATTCAAGCCATTTTTCGCTCGATTCCTTATTAACGCAAAACGTCGCAAAAGCTTTTTTCAGTCGCTCATTTGAAAGCGTGTGGATAAAAAGATTTTTTATATCCCATATCTTGATGGTGTTATCGCCTGAACCAGAAACGATAGTACCATTCTCCATTGTTGCAACTGAGCAGACCGCACCCGTATGACCACTCAGGGTTTTCGCTTGCTTGTCAATAATGAGTGGATATATTTTTAATGCTAATGCGCTTTTCACCATCGGTTGCCAGCACTCGTCCGGCAAACAAGGTATTGCTTTTTGAATTATTGCAGGAGGAAGCGTTTGCGCTTTCCGCATGCAAAGCGCTCGCAAGGTCAGATTATTGATCGGTGTTTGCATAGGAAGCAAAGAAGCGATTATGAGGCTACTGCATAGAAATATAATGGTGACAATATTTGTTTGCATGATTTGGCTTCCTTTTTGTTTTCTATTTTAATTTATTTGAAACATTTTATTTTTAATGTAAACAATTCATTTTACTATATATTCATTATTGAAACAATTTTTTAATCGATTGTTGAAATCTTTTTAATACCGATTCTTTAATATCAGAGAATAAACTTGATTACAATATCAG
>JANWKD010000101.1 GCA_025451595.1 Candidatus Babeliales bacterium
AAAATTTGCCCAAGGCAGAGAACAAGCGCTCAGTCAGTTACAAACGAATAAAGAACTTGCTGATAAAATTAAAGATGGCGTTTTACAAGCAATTCAAGTTCAGCGAGAAGTAAAACTGTAGTATAATTAATTTTTAGCATAAGGAATATTATTAACTTGAAATACGCAGCTCCTAAAATTGAAAAAAATATACAGCCTATAAATGAGAATATTCGTGTTTCACGACTTCAAGTAATTTCTCACGATGGTAATAATTTGGGTATCATTTCAAGAGATGAAGCGTTGAGATTTGCTCATCAAGCTGAATTAGATTTGGTTATTATTGCCGATCAAGGACCCTTGGGGGTTCCGCTTGCTAAAATTATGGATTTTGGCAAAGCTACGTATGCAAAAAAGAAAAAGCAAGCAGAGGCAAAAAAGCATCAAAAAACAATTCAAGTAAAAGAAATTAAGTTGCGCCCAAAAATTGGCGAGCATGATTTACAGACTAAAATGAATCAGGCGATTCAATTTTTAAAAGAGGGAAAACATTTAAAAATTACTTTGCAATTTAGGGGACGAGAAGCAATTTCAAGCACAGAACGAGGAAATGAGATGTTTGCAAAAATCGAAGCAATGTTCGAGCAAGCAGAACTCGCTAACGTTATGCATGAAAAAGAATCGAAAGCGAGCCAATTATGGTCTCGTATTTATTATTTGAAACCATCGAAGTAGTTAAAAGTTATAGGGACTATTATGCCAAAAATGAAAACACATTCAGGCGCTGACAAGCGCTTCAAAAAATTGAAAAGTGGTCTGATTAAATATACCAGAGCGGGTAGACGGCACTTGTTGACCAAAAAATCGGCAGCACGTAAACGATGCTTGCGAAAGTCGGCGTATGTCGATTCATGTGATATTCATCACATTAATCCATTGCTACCATAATAATAATGTTAATTAATAATATAAATTAGTTGGGAATCAATTATGACAAGAGTTAAACGCGGTATTCACACAAAAAAAAGACATAAGCGACTGTTAAAACAAACGAAAGGCTATTGGGGGCAACGGAAAAATATTATCCGTCGCGCAAAGGAAACATTGTTACGGGCTCTTGCATTCGCCTATCGTGGCAGAAAGCTTAAGAAGCGAGACATGCGTTCTTTGTTTATTACCAGAATAGGCAACGCCTGCAAGCAACGAGGTTTTTCATATAATAAATTTATTTTTGGACTTAAGCAGGCTCACATTGTTTTAAATAGAAAAATGTTAAGCCAGCTCGCTATCTATGAGCCGGATGCATTTACTCAATTAGTAGATTTAGCAAAGCAACGTACATAATATTGACTTTACCTATTTATTATGGGTACGCTGTGATTGATTGAAATCCTGAGTATCTTTTTGATAAAAAGGGGAGGAATAATGGAAATATTACAATCGTTAGAGCAAAAGATTGCACAGCTTGTTGCCATGATTAAAGAATTAAAGGCAATAAACGAAAAGCTTTTATCGGATATTGAGGTAGTTACTGCGCAAAAAGCAGATTTACAAAAACGTGTTGATGCGCTTGAAAATTCCATCCTCACCGGAAGTGCTACGGTAGAAGAAGAAAAGGCGTTAACAAAAATGGTTGTTGACGATTTAATTAAAAGCATAGACGTTCTTATTGGCTCTGAACAACCATCATGACTCGCGAAATAAAGAAATATAGCGTTACGGTATTTCATCAATCGTATACGCTGCGCAGCGATGAGTCTGAAGATCAAATTTGCCAAGCAGCGCAACTCGTTAATAACCTTATGACCGAAATTGAGCAAGGCTCTCAAGGGCTTGAGCTGAGTAAAATTGCAGTACTTGCCGCATTGAAGCTTGCCAATACGGTAGTTTCTGGCAAGTACCAAGTTGAACGCAATCAGCAATGCATTAAGGATTTAATTAGTAAAATTGAACCTTTATTATAAGAACTATAAAAGAGTTGCTGCATACATGTATTTTATTCACCATCCTTTTTATCCAATGGTTACTTCTTCAGGAAGCAGTTTTTGCGGGCATGTGAGAAAAAAATCACATTTGGCGCAGACTGTGCTATGCTATTACAATATCTACAATACATAAATATATTTACTTAGGATAATAACCATGGTTGGATTACTAACAGGCGGAGCGCTTTTAACGCTGGGCGGATGCGCTTTAATTATAGGCTGTATTATATTATGGTACGCTAAAAAAAAGCAAGGCATAGCTTTAAAATCTCTTGCCGAATCTCAAGAAAAATTATACTCACTGAAACGTGAAATTGAAACCGAACGTCGGGAAGCATTTGTTAAGTTAAAGGACGAAATTCACAAACGACGTAATGAGTTTGAATTAGAAATGAAACGCGAGAAGCTTGAGCTTGAGCGGTTTCAATCTAAAATTAATACGAAAGTTGAAGCCTTAGAAAAAAAAGAACAACGAATTGAAGATTTAAGTCAAGAGCTTCAGCAAAAAGAGCGTAATTTATCTCGCATGGGAGACGTATTACGTGCCAATGAGAGTAAGCTCAAAACATTGTATACCGAGTTAATTTCTAAGCTTGAAAGCATCAGCGGCATGACGCGGGAAGAAGCCCGCCATGCATTGTTTGACACGTTACAAGCAGAAGTTCGCTTATCAAGTGAAAAATGGATACAAAAAGTTGAAGAAGATGCGCGCACATTAGCAAAAGAAAAATCTATTCAAATTGTAGTTGGTGCTATGCAACGCTATACCGCAGATCAAGTAACACCCCACTCGTCAGGCGTTGTTCATTTACCGAATGAAGAAATGAAGGGGCGCATTATTGGAAAAGAAGGTCGCAATATTAAAGCCTTAGAAATGGCGACCGGTATGGAGTTTGTAATTGGAGAAACTCCAGAAATTATTACTATATCCGGCTTTAATCCCATTAGACGAGAAATCGCAAAACGCGCACTTGAAAAACTTATTGCAGATGGGCGCATAAATCCCACTCGGATTGAAGAAACAGTAGTGCAATGTGAAAAAGATATTGATGAGCTTATTCAGGAATATGGAAAGCAAGCGATTTTAGAATTCAATTTGCAAGGAGTTAATCCTGAGATAGTAACGTTGCTTGGAAAACTGCAATTCAGAACGAGTTTTTCTCAAAATGTACTTGAACATTGTAAAGAAGTAGGTATGTTTGCTCGCATCATTGCACAAGAGCTCGGTTTGGATGGCGTTATCGCATTACGTGCTGGCTTATTACATGATATTGGAAAAGCGGTCACGGCGGAAGTTGAAGGGCCACATGCGCTTATCGGGGCGGAAATTGCAAAACGATGTGGTGAAGATCCAATTATAGTGAATGCTATTGGCGCTCATCATGAAGAAATTGCGCCCATTTCAGTATACAGTCTTATTATTATGGTAGCCGATACCATTTCTGCTTCACGACCTGGTGCTCGACGCGAAACATTAACTGCTTATATTAAGCGGCTTGAAAAACTTGAAGAAATTGCACATTCATTTGAAGGGATCAAAAAAGCCTACGCTTTACAAGCGGGTCGTGAGATTCGAGTGATTGTAGAAGAAGAGTTGCTTGATGATGAAAAAGCATCAATATTGGCTCGTGATATTGCGCGACGCATTGAACAAGAAATGGCTTTCCCAGGGCAGATTAAAATTAACGTAATTCGAGAAAAAAGATCAATTGAATATGCTAGGTAAATATGAGTAGCATTCGGATATTATTAATAGGAGATGTAGTTGGTGTGCCGGGTTGCGCTATGTTTCAAAAACATATTAGTCATTTGCGTGATCAACTTGCTGCAGACGCAGTTATTGTCAACGGAGAAAATAGTAGCGCACTCGGTAGAGGCATTACACCAAAAATAGTACATTTTTTCAGGCATAACCATGCAAACATTATAACAAGCGGTAATCATATTTGGGCAAATAAAGAGATATATCAATATCTGAACGATAATAGCGATCTATTAAGACCAGAAAATTTTCCGAGCTCGTGTCCAGGCAAAGGGGTAACGACATTTCGAATCAACAATATAACCATTGGTGTTTTGAATGTACAAGGTAGAATTTTCATGCGCGAGCTTGTTGACTGTCCATTCAAAACCGCTGACTCTGCAATTACGTTTTTGCGTTCAAAAACATCTATCATCATTGTTGATTTTCACGCGGAAACGACTTCGGAAAAAATGGCGATGGGCTATTATCTCGATGGCCGGGTAAGCGCAGTCGTTGGGACTCATACGCATGTTCAAACGGCGGATGAAAGAGTACTAGAGGGAGGAACCGCGTATTTGACTGATCTGGGTATGGTTGGCTCTCTCAATTCAATGATTGGTATGAAAAAAGAGCCAATTTTAGAAAACTTTGTTACTCAAATGCCCCAAAAGTTTGTGGTCGAAACGAAAGGGCCATTTGTATTATCAGGAGCTTGTGTCGAAATAGATACGCATACGGGAAAAGCAATGAGTATTGAACGAGTACGCATTGTTGATAATGAATTATCTATTGAACAAACCGATTAATCATAAGGAAACTGCGTGTATTTATTGATATTTTTATCAGCCTTATCTGCAAGCACCTTTATCTTAAGCAAAAATCTTTTAGCCTATGCACCACCAATATTTATCATTGGCATTCGTATGCTAGGCGCAGGTTTGATTTTTTTTCTTTACTATATTCTTACCGCAACACAGGATAGAAAAAAAGTTGAATATCAGGATGTTTTTCTTTTCATTCAAACAGGGCTTATTAGTTTTTAT
The DNA here is from genome assembly GCA_025451595.1 of Candidatus Babeliales bacterium. Classification (GTDB taxonomy): domain Bacteria; phylum Babelota; class Babeliae; order Babelales; family JANWKD01; genus JANWKD01. The sequence goes on from JANWKD010000101.1 coordinate 4,752, forward strand.
TTTTCTTTCATATTTGAAATTTGGTCATTGCAATATTTAACCTCAGCTAAAACTGCTTTTTTGTATAATCTATCCCCATTTGTTGCTTGCGTATTTTCTTATATTTTTTTTAATGAAAAAATGACCTTAAAAAAATTTATAGGGTTGCTTATTGGATTTGTAGGCTTTATTCCTATTTTAATCTCAAATCCATCGCAAGAACCCATAAGCTTTGGGTTTATCTCATGGGCAGAATTAGGAATGATCTGTGCAGTACTGTGTTATACGTACGGTTGGATTGTTATGCGTCGTCTTATAAAGAAAAAATATACCGCTCCCTTTATAAATGCCGTCGGAATGCTTATTGGCGGAATCAGCGCTATAATCACCTCATATTTGACTGAATTTAGTCAATTTGGTACCAATGTTGCTAACCCGATCTTGATAATCCCAATCACCAATTTTATGAGCTTTTCTATATTTATGGGTTTGTTAATTCTTATTGGAAATATATTAAGCTATAGCCTGTATGGTTATTTTCTAAGAAAATATACCGCCACCTTTGTAACCTTTGCCGATTTTACCGGGCCTTTATTTGCAGCAGTTTTTGGATGGATATTTTTGAAAGAGATGGTAACATGGCATTTCTTTGTTTCAACAGTCATTGTTTTTATTGGCGTTTATATTTTTTATCTAGAAGAATTACGACAAGGCTATTTTGAAAAAGATGCATAAGAAAATCATTTCAAAAGAAGCACACGATCTTGAAAGATCAGCGCCGCTTTGACCAAGTAAAATAAGCTCAGTTGAAAACCATTTTTATGGATTAAATGCAATAAATAATTGGTTTAATTCATCATTATTTAATGGTTGAAGTGCGGCTATTTTATCAAATTTAACCATTTCTTGGTAACCCATATCACCTAATATCTGGGTCATTAACTTAAGATGATTAGATCCTGCATAGATAAAGATATTAGAGTTTCCTTTCTTAAATTGCTCTAGTAATTCGATTAAAAATCCTACGTCACCAAGATCTTCAATAAAGCTATTAAAAGTTTGCCAATATAAATTCTTCTCCTCTAAATCTTTCTCAAAATACTTGTAGTCATAGAGCTCTGCCATGCTTTTCCATTTTAATCCTATTTCGATAAATCCATCAACAAGAGTTTGGCCTTCATTTTTAAATAGCTGTTTTGTTAAGGCAATTAAGGATTCAATAAGACTTGAATAAATTGCTATATATCCACGTTCAATCGAGTTGACGTTTGGAATTGAATCTCTTAGATGATAAAGATGTAATAATATTTCATTCAAGTCAATAATTAAATCAGAGACTTTATAGATCCTTCCATAAATTCCAAGTAATGCTTGATTGAACGACTCTTTTAGTCGTTCTAAAACTTCAATGTTAACGTTGCCCTCTTTATCAAACATGAGAGCATCGAGGCAAGGTAAAGCATGTAATTCATCTATTTGTACGAACTCAGTTTTTTCTGGGTATTGCTCAACAAAATACTCGCAAACGGCTTTTGCAGCGTTTAATATATATTTACCAAAAATACCTTTTGCTTGGTAAATCGAATTAATTCGATAATCTGCCGGAATAATATTAATTTTTGATAATGAAAATTTTGGTATGTCAAATGCATTAAGTAAATCGAATCTAATGAGATCATTTTTAGGTAGTATAGAAAGTATATTCAATAGAGAAAGCTTGTTTATCGGAAAGCCATTTCTTATTACAGTAACAAGCAGCTCTCTGTAGATATCATTGCTTTCGACCAATATGGAAAGGTTATTATTTGGATCAAGCAATCGATATAGATATGGTTTAAATAATGAAGAGAATGTAGCTTCAGAATCATCTTCTTTGTGGTAGTCACCCATTAAAAGTATTCTGCGATTAGTATTAGGGTCTTGGTACATAGCTCCAAATACTGGCCATCCAAAACTTTTAAATGAATACAACGAACATAAAAATACTAATAGAGTATTTGATATTTTCATAAAACTGCTCCTATATTTAAAGTTATAGCATAAAATAATCACCATTGTAAATAAAAATAAATCAATAGAAGCAAGCAGCTTGATCGAAAGATATTCTTGATAAACGATCGTGAATCGAAGTATAATGATATACAA
>JANWKD010000102.1 GCA_025451595.1 Candidatus Babeliales bacterium
AAAAACGACCTGTCATCTTTGGCTTCAAAGCCAGAGTTTTCTGGGGATAAAATAAATCAATAGTATAATATCTTAACGGCAGAAAGGATTGAACCATGATCCCAATTGAATTTTTACCAGTAATACTTGGTTTTGCTATACTAGCTCTGTTAGTTGTTTTAGTAAAATCAGTTTACGTAGTGCAACAAGCAGAAACCATAATTATTGAGCGACTGGGTAAATTTGATCGCATTTTAAAGCCTGGCATACATATAATAGTTCCCTTTGTTGAGCAACCACGCCAAGTATTATGGAGTTATATAACGAGTGAAGGCCCGAATAATACCTATTATCGTTACTCTCGCGTTATTAATCGTATAGATCTTCGAGAAACGGTTCTTGATTTTCCCAAGCAAAATGTAATTACCAAAGATAATGTAACTATGGAAATTAATGCGCTTATGTATTATCAAATCACTGACCCTAAAGCTGCAGTTTACGAAGTGGCCAATTTATCAGAAGCTATCGAAAAATTGACTCAAACTACATTGCGTAACGTGATTGGTGCTATGGATTTAGATGAATCGTTAGTATCACGAGATATTATTAACGAGCGATTACGACTTATATTAGATGAAGCTAGCGATAAATGGGGAGTAAAGGTAAATCGTGTAGAATTGCAAGAAGTAAATCCTCCACATGATATTAGAATAGCTATGGAAAAACAGATGCGTGCAGAACGTGATCGTCGTGCAGTTATCTTAGAGGCAGAGGGTAAAAAAAGTGCTTCAATTTTAGAAGCCCAAGGCCAGCGCGAATCACAGGTTTTACGCGCGCAGGGTGACGCAGAAGCTAAAATATTAAATGCAGAAGGCGACGCGCAAGCGCGGTTAAAAATGGCTCAAGCTGAAGCGCAAACTATAGAGTTAATTCAAAAAGCATCGGGCCAAGAAAATCCATTAAATTATTTAATTGCAATGCAATATATCAAAACCTTGCCGGTATTGACTGAAGGGAAAAATGATAAGCTGGTTGTTATTCCCTATGAAGCTTCATCATTAATTGGTAGCTTATCGGCTATTAAGACTATGTTTGAAAAGTAAACGTTGAAAAGCATTAAAACTGAGGGCTCAAAGCCCTCAGTTTTAAAAAAGACTTTATTCTTCGTCTTCTTGACGACCAGATTGTGCTGATTTTTTTGATTGGCCATGCTTTTGGGAACCAAAGCTACCTTGATATTGTTCTTTTTCGTTTTGTCCAGCTTGTTTATTATATCCTTGTTGTCCTTGATGACCTTGACTACCAGCTTGTTTTTGGCTTGCGTTGTTATGCTGGCCTGCTTGAGAATGCTTATTTTCTTTTGCCATGGTGATATCTCCTTTGTTTGTTTTGTTTTGTTATATAATACTATAGGTTGGCGCCTACTTAACTATTAGTATGGCAAGAAAAGCATCTTAAAATCAATAAAAATTTTCTATTAGAAACAGCTGTTGAGGGTTTTAGGTTTAGAAATGAGAGCTTTTTTGCCCTTTTTTAATAGTTTTGTTTAAGTTTTCAATAAAAATATCAGTTTCTAATGGTGTTACTTCTAAACCAAAATCATAAGGCCAATCAGTAGAATTTCGTGATTGCTCTAATCGCTCAATACGATTAAACCAAATTCCATCATGATTATTTGATAGCGTATCAATAAGATTGAAATCAGGTATAGTTCTGATTTTTGATAGCAACATTACTGGTAAATGCAATAAGTAGACATTTTTGTTATTAAGCCATTGCTTATGACGTTGATATTCATTGTTAAATGAGGCATATATTATTGGCTCTTTTGGCGTGCTTAATCCCGACAGAAAGCCGCAATAAAACCAATTAGAAGGGAGCGTAAGATTATAAACGGCAACAATTGCCTCTGGTAATACTTGTTTAATATATTGTTTGATCGACTTACCAATATCTTTTGCGCCACTGCTCAGTATTTGAAAATATTGAGCAAACAGCTTATTGGTATGCAAATAACGAACTCGATCCTCAAGTGAACGAGCGGTTGCTGCTTGTGCATCATTTTGTTTATTGCAATAAAATTGCCAAGATAAATCTGAAAAATCCATTAATGGTAAGTATTGGCCTGTCTGATCCTGCGCATGATACATTTCTAAATCAAGAAATATGCCAGCTATTGGCACGCCGTTGCCAATCCGTTGCCACTGGGTAATGAAATGAGTCAATACGTCAATGAGTTCGGTCCTCCAAAGATTGGCATAATCAAGTGGGCTTGGTATTTTTGTATAGGTATTACCAAATACGTCAGTCGCAATGTTTTGTACTTTTTGTTGAGCAAAGTTGCTCGTAATATCAGTACCTATAAAAATCTTTGGAATCGGTTGGTTTAGTTCCTTTGATTTTTGTTGTAAAGCTTGAGTAAAGGTATTTATTCGTTGCAAAAATGCTTCTTTTTGGTCTTTTTTTATACCATGTATACTTAAATACCATTCTGGATTTAACTCAATCCAAATGAGATTTAATCCCGTTTTTAATATATGCTCAGCTGCTTGCAACTCCTTATCCTTGTATGCATCAAGACCAGTCCATCCGCACCAAATTCCTTGCTGGGTCCAATCGTAATGGCAAGCAAGAGTTATCATCTCGTTTCCAGAGATATTGGATGCAGAGAGCGGTATATTCTCTGTATTCCACCATTTGTTTTTAAGATATTGCAGTAATTTATTCATCTTACCCAGGATACTTTTTGAAGGTTCTATGGGAATTCCATTCATTTTTTGTTCTAAATGGCTGGAGTTGCTTTCAGATACTGAGACTTTCAAGCCGTTCTGGGAGTTCATTTGCTTTGCAATAAATTGAATATTATTTTGAAGCTCATTGAATAGCTCTTGCCTTAAAGAAGTATCGATAGGGTTTAATAAAAAATTTTCTTGAATATCACCAAAGGTTATAAATGAGTTCTTGGCAATAAAATAGTGATTGTTTATTGAGGGATTGCACATATAAAGGGCTGTGGGTATTAGGTTTTTTAAGAATTGGTTTTGTTGTAAAGCTGAATGAGGTAAAGGCAAGGTTTGTGCAATTAAGTTACCAGTTTTTGGATCAGTCAATGTTATATTAAAATCGTTCTTGTTTTTTTCAAGAGCATCGGTTTTTCTGCATAATAACGACGTATGATACCCACAACTTTTTTGAGCATCGCCAGTGAGCATCTGGGATAGCGTTAAACGAAGAATTGGCTCAATCAACTGTTTCGTTTGCTCATCATAGAAATGCCACTGATGTAACAGAAATTGCATTAATGAATAGACTGCAACGTGATTGTTGACAGAGGGAAGCAAAATACCGATAAGCATATTATTTTTTTTAGATAATTGCGTTACAGTTTCTAGTGCTGAACGCACCAGTGGATGTTTAACTGTTTTTTCTGTTTGAAGATCAAGTGCCAGTTTTCTTAAAAACAAGCCATCAAGCGATAGAATGACACCCGAATATTGGTCAAGCCAAGTTGGTTCAGCAGGTAGTTCATAAAATGGCTTAATATCTATTTCAAGACCATGCTGCTTTGCTATGGCAATGAAGCTGTCATAGCAGTAAGGATTAGCACCAGCAGTATCAATAAAAAGTATTTTAGATGCTTTCGCGTATAAAGAATTGGTAAGAACCGTTAATAATATTACCGCTAATGCAATTTTCATACGCTACCTTTCTTCATTTCTCTTTTTGAGAATACAATTTATTAAATCCAAATAGCAATATAAAAATAGGCAATAAAAAGAAAAGCTGAGCTACGGTATATTTTTTCGTAAGCTCAGCTTGTAATGTATTTAATTACGCAGGTTTATATTGAAAACGAGAAAGCTCTTCAAGAAGTTTTAAAACGGCAATTTTTGTGCGAACAGAATGTGAGCGTTTCATGATCGTGTTCGCAATGTTGACAATGCCATCAATAATTTGACCGGCATTTTGTTTGGCTTGCGTTAAATCTTCAGGATTTAACAATATTTTGCCAAAGCCTGCCAATATATTCAAAAAATGCCCAAATATTTCTTGGTCGCGTTTATCTTCATCAGTGCTGTTATTATTTTGAAGCATTGGTATTGGCATAGGGACAAAAACCGGCGTTTGGTTATGATTGGGCATCTTGCGAGGTGCGGTAATAAGTGAAGTGATAAAACAAAGTGGTATGAGAACTAAAACAAAAAAAGCCTTCATCAACATTCTCCTGAAAATGAGTTTTTTCTCAAGATACTGTTGGCGAAGGCTAAAATACAAGGGTTAAATTATTTACCGTTATTATTATAAATCACTTTTTTATGTGAATCCGTATAAATAGAGATTCTGGTTAAAATTTTATTATTATTCTCTAATGCTGATTGGATACCTATGAGTGACATTTGGCGATTGCATTTTGGTAATTGACCAAATCCAAATCCAGCGAGCCCAGCTGTTGCAAACACCTTAGCGGCAGTACAATTTTCCTGATAAAGAGAATAAGCAATTAACGGAACGCTCAAAGCGGTAACTATGCTGCCTAAAGGACAATATGGAGCAACTTTTTTCATGATCGCAAGTTTATACTTATTTGCTGTGTTTAATTCTTCATTTATAGCTTCATTTTCTGAGTTAATTTTGTCAATCATTACACATTTGTATTTTTCAATAAGCTTTACGTTTCCACATATTTTATTTATTATTTCGCTGGCATTAGATGGCGTATGGTGTGTGATTTCAGAAAAAATTATTCCTAGATGATTTTTATTTAAATCTGAAATAGGAAAATCGCCCTTGATAAAACGATGGAAAACATTTGGCGTTAACAGTTTAAAGCTGCCTGGACTATCAAAGCTATGACCGTTTAACAAATCTTCAGCTGTTTTTTCGGCAGATTTTAAACCGCTAAAACTAACCAATCCAAGCGCTAAAAGTATAAAAGTAGTGATATAATTTTTCATAATAACCTCCTATAAATTCTTATATCTATACTTCTAAATTAGCACAAAAAATAAAAAATGCAACAACTTTTTATTCTATTTGAATTTTTGAAGTGTCAGAGAGTTGATGATTGGGTGTCTTTAAAGATTAATACATGAAAAACCCGTTTATGGCTCGCTTTTTGAACCTGGAAGTAGTACCCCTTATAAACGATTCTTTCACCCTTTTTGGGTACGTGTTGAAGCTGTTCGGTCAAAAAGCCGCCGAGGGTAATAGCGTCTTCCACATCAAACGGTATACGCAGGTTTTCTGATAAGGTATCCAAATCAATACTGGCATCGACAAGCCAGCTTCCTTCTTCTAAGGAAACGATTTTTTCAGTCACTTCTTCGTATTCGTCTCGAATTTCACCGACAATCTCTTCTAATACGTCTTCTAAGGTTACCAAACCAGTTATGCTGCCATATTCATTGATTACCATAGCCATATGGTATCGTTGTTGCATAAATTCCCGTAATAACTGGTTAATTTTCATGCTTTCAGGTACAAAAAGAATTGGTCTGACCAGTTGTCTGAGCGGCCTATCTTGGTTTTTAGAAAGGAGAATAAAAATATCTTTTTGATGGACCATTCCAATAATATTGTCTTGATTATTTTCATAGACCGGCAGGCGAGAGAACTGATATTTGGCGTAGAGCTCTAAGGCGTTCTTTATGGTAGCTTCAGCATTTATCATGACGATATCAATGATCGGGATCATAATCTCCTTGACCGGTTTTAGGCCAAGATTAAAAATACTCTGGAGCATGGCAGTTTTTTCTTTTTCCATGAGCCCTTTTTCATCGATATAATCGATTAAAAATTTAATCTCGTGCTCAGTAATGGCTGCTTCAACTTGCTCGGGCACTTTGCTAAAAATGCCCACCAGTCGGTTAGAAAACCGTATTAACACATTCACTAAGGGATATAACGTATAAAATAGAACATTTGTTACCCATAAGGTTGATCTGAAAATTCGTTCTCCTTCGGCTCTTGCTAAATTTTTGGGAATAATCTCTCCAAAAATAATTAACGCAGTAGATCCAATACCAATACCCAATGAAAAACCGAGGCTACTGGACAAATTCATACTGGCAAACAAACGTTCCATCATATTAGTAATCAAAGCAGCAGCAGCAACATCGGCAATGCTATTAGCGAT
>JANWKD010000103.1 GCA_025451595.1 Candidatus Babeliales bacterium
AATAAAAATTTAATTTTTATTATTGCAAAATATAAGAATGACTTAATACATTAATAGTGATTTGGGGAGAATCATATGTTCAAAAGGAACCAATCTTGGGGGAATAATGAAAAAAATAACAAAACAAATTTATCTCAGCCTTTATCTAGCAATATTGAATGTCTCGCTATATCCTAACCTCAATGAAACAAGAATAGTTGTAACATCAATCCCCAAATCGGGAACCAACCTATTAGCTCGATGCATTTCTCTTTTAACAGGCAAGCAACTACAAGTAAATTTTAGACCTTTATATGAAAATTACGGATCAAAAGCAACCTGGCATGGCCCTAATAGCGCACTATGGAATACATTACCAGCAAATTCCTTTTATCTATCTCATATTGTATATAATGAACAAGCAAAACAAGAATTAATATTTTATAATTATAAACATCTATTTATATATCGCGATCCTAGAGATCAAATTGTTTCTTATTATTATTGGTCTCGCCATTGGCCAAATGTTATAGATGTTCACAATAATGACTATGAATTCTATCTATACTACTTGATCACCAATGGCAACGTAATATCTGGATGCACCAAAGGAATTGCTGAATTCTATCAATGTTATCTTCCCTGGATTAATGAGCCAACTTGCTATGCTGTAAAATTTGAAGATCTCATTGGTCCACAGGGAGGAGGAAATCTCAATACTCAACTTCATGAGATAAAAAACATAGCCAATTTTATAGGTATATCTATATCCGATCAAGAAGCTCTTAGCGTTGCTAATCAACTATTTGGCTCTACTGGAACATTCCGATCTGGACAAATCGGCGAATGGAAAACACATTTTAATGCACACCATAAAATGGCATTTAAAGAAGTAGCAGGCACTTTATTAATAGAATTAGGGTATGAAAAAGACCTTAATTGGTAATTATTATATATAAAAGACGCGTTACATATGCAGAAAAATTAGGTTCTGGATCAATGTATCATAATCTCAATGGTATCCATTTGATCTCAACATTTAGACCCTTATGAATATAGAAATATCCTTTATCCAAACTTTCTCTAGTATAATTTATGATTATCTTTACATCTCTGACATCCATAAATTATGGTGTTTATAATTATCAAGCAAAATATAGGGAAGGCCGTCTTACTGAAAAGGTGAACTGTGACAAATTGGTTATTAATGTTGCTAATTTTCAGCTTACCTTGTTTTAGTTATGAATACCCAAAACCCATCAGCGGATACTTTAGTCAAAAGGGACAAGATAAATTTTTAAATGAACGCATATTCAATAACAAAAAACATGGTATTTTTATCGAAGTCGGCGCTCATGATGGTATAAGTTTTAGCAATACCTATTTTTTTGAAAAATATCTTAATTGGTCCGGTATTTGTATTGAGCCAAATCCTGATATTTTTGAACAACTCACAAAAAATCGTCGCTGCTTTTGTGAACAACTGTGCATAACAAATATTCCCGGTTTCCAACCCTTTCTTAAATGCAATGGTTATATGCTAGAAATGTATAGTGGCCTTTTGCATCAGTATGATCCCCGCCATACAGCAAGAATAGATGATGAAATCAGCATATATGGTGGATCAAAAGAGGTTATCCAAGTTAAATGTGTCACATTTAAAGAAATTTTTGAAAAATATAATCTGTCCTACATAGATATCTTAAGTATCGATATAGAGGGAGGAGAAGAAGCAGCCATTAAAACAATTAATTTTGATACAATCAAAATTAATATCATTATCATCGAAAATAATTTTAATGAAAATACGATCAAAGAATTTCTCCTTTCCAAGGGATATCAATATCTAGTACGCATCGGAAAAGATGATATTTATCAATTGAAAGGATCAGATGATCAAATTTAAAACTATTCCACTCGTTTTCATAATATTTTCATTTTCTCTATGCTTTTCTAATCTCTCTCTGTATAAAATGCTTTATTATAATTCACTCATTCCCACAAATACAGATCTGAGAAAACGAGTATTAACCACCGTATGTTGTGAAGATTGTGATAATTTAGCTAAAGTTGAAAATGCCGGCCACATTGTCCATTCTAAGAATATTTCACGTCAACGTATGCACAACGGTATAGAAGTTCTTGCTGATTGCTACTATGGACGTTGGATGACCACACTTATTGAGCTTTTGAAAGGTCATCACGAACCACAAGAAGAAAGGGCTTTTCATGAAGTTATTCAATATATCCCAAATAATGCAGTCATGATCGAACTTGGAAGTTATTGGGGATATTACTCAATGTGGTTTCAACAACAAATTCCTAATGCCACAAATTATCTTATTGAACCCGATCCCGAAAATCTTATCATCGGCAAAAAAAATTTTTCTCTCAATAATATGCATGGCCAATTTATTCAAGCCATGGTAGGGATGCAAAGCCTCCCTGATCAAACATTTATTGATTGGAATTATAACCAGCATAAAGTTAATCAAATCTGCATAGATGATTTTGCAGCTGAACATGCTATAGAATTTATACACATTCTTCATAGCGATATCCAAGGGGTCGAAATTGATATGCTCAAAGGATGTCAAAAACTTATCAATGAGCAACGTATTGGATATCTTTTCATATCCACCCATCGCGGCACTCATGAGAAATGCCTTGAATTCTTTGAAAAGACCAACCTTGAAGTTATGCTCTCAATAACTCGGGAAGAAAGTTTTTCTGCTGATGGTCTGATTGTAGCAAAACTTCCTTCAATAGAAGGTCCTAAAAAATTGGAAGCATCAAAAAGAACAACCCGATTTTGTACTCTTATAGATGGAGTTCTCGATGAAGACAATCAATCTTAACCTATACATTAGTCTTATTTTTTATATAACAAATTCACTTTATGCTACCCCTGTTGTCGAAGTTGTTTTTCCAGGCTTGCTGGGTAATCGATTATTTGCCTTTTGTGTAAGTAAAATAGTAGCAGAAGAATTAGGATTTAAGTTATATTCTCGGCCTATTTGGGGATTTCCGAATACCTATCTTTATGAAAATAATATTCCCTCATCCCAGTATCCAACTGAACACATAATGGGAACTGGACATGATCTTCAGTATTTAAACATTCAGAAAATTGTAACCAATCATAGATTACGTAACATTAAGCTGCAAGGCTATTTCCATAAATACCGCTATCTTAAATCATATACCAAAAAAATACGTCATGAATGGCTCACGCTAGACCCAACATTAATTCAGACTCAGGATCCCAATGATATTGTAATTCACATTCGCACTCAGTATGATCCCTATTTTCTTCCCTTTGAGTATTATAAAAAAGCGCTTGCTGCAACATCATACAATCGTATATTCATATGTATAGATGAACCAACTGATCCCTTTTTAGACAATTTCAAACCATATAATCCTATTATATGCAGCTCTCGTTCACTCAATACATTCATGAGCGCGAATATGTCCTGGGATGAAATATGTAAAATAAATCTTGATGATTTTGCCTTTATATGCTCTTTTAACAAAATTATTATTTCGCAAAGCACCTACTCTTGGTGGGCGGCATTTTTATCAAATGCTCAAGAAATATATGCCCCTTTCTGTTCAAATGAAGATGCTCAGGTGTATGGAAAGGTTGAAGAATCTCGGTATCATTATATAGATACCCCTATCGGAAAATCTAATATAATTAAAGCTTTCAGACAAAAGAACCCAGATATATATCAAGCATACAACGATCTACTCATAACCCGCCTCAAATTACTTTTTCCTTATTAATGATGGGAATAACATGGCATATGCAATGAGACTACTATTATTCACTATAATAGCTTTTGGTCAGCCAAAATACATTGAATGTTCTTCCTCTATTTCAATTATAACGAATCCTCAAGGATCTGATGGTTTTGGTGCCCAATTCCTTCTTATTATAGCCTCTGTTATTTATGCTGAATTAAATAATATGAAATATGTCTATACACCATTTAAAACTATGGAACATAATTATGATAATGATCCTAATTTCATAGCAAAAAAAGAATGGCTCATTAATTTTATTAACAATTTTGAAATCAACCAAACAAATGATGCTATTGTGCCATCAAATGTAATCGACATCTTTTACTTTGAAAAAAATTTGATTGGGATTGCAAATTGCTTCTCATTACAAAAAATAAAAAACATCTTCAGATTAAATAAGAATCTTCATAATTATTTTAACAATGAGAATTTAAATATTGCCGTCCATATCAGAAGGCCTAATCCACATGATAATCGTATATATGGCACTGATACACCAGATACCGTTTTTTTAAATATCATCAACACATTAAGAGTTGTTTATTCTTCTCAAAATCCACTGTTTCATATTTATTCACAAGGAAATATTGAGCAGTTTGAAGCATTCAGTGCGCAAGACGTTGTTTTTCATTTAAACAAATCAGTCGAAGACTCATTTACATCAATGGTACTCGCTGATGTTTTAGTGATCTCGCCAAGTACCTTTAGCTATACAGCCGGTCTTTTATCTAAAGGGATTGTCTATTATATACCATTTGTTTGCGCTCGCTTACCTCATTGGATACCAATAGATACACTCCCAACATAAAAAACCAAAGAAAATAGATACGATTAGAGAAATCAATCAAGAATTAACGCTTCGATCATATGTTCTAATTGCAATCTGCTCGGGACCTGCAACGCCTTTTCGTTTGGCAACAATTAATCCATCACCACTGCAACTTTGGTACGCAGTATGTTCAGCAAGAATACTAAACCCATGTGTTCTTAAAAAATGCAAACATGGGAAATGGTCTCTTTTGGGATCATGAGTTGATATAAAAAAATAATCAATTTTATCAAGGTGCTTAACCGTAGTTTCTAACATTTCAGATTCAGCTCCCTGTATATCTGCGTGTAAAATATGAACTTGCTTGATGCCTTCGTTTTCCATAAAATCATCAATAGATATCCATTCTGTGCCAGTTATATCGGGTTCGGGATCCTTGATTACTCCAACAAAGCCTCGCCGAAAAACTCCTGTTTTATTATTAAGCGCAAAATTTTTTCTACCTATTTCAAGCCGTCGAGAATCTGGTTCTATCAAATAATTTTTGGCGCCTTTAATCTGAGATGCAAACCATAACGAATAATAAGCCCAATACGATCCAAGCTCTATCATCGTTGCATTTTCTGGTATATATTTTAATATTTCATAAAAACATTTTTCCTCTTGTGGTTCATGATGACCTTTGAGCCCATGAATAACATCGGTAAGCCATTGAACATCATAATAACTATTAAGAATTATTTTGACACCATTATGCATTAACTGATATGCCGTTGCTCCAGCATAAAAAATTTCCCCCGCTCCAACAATTTTAGGCACATAATCAACATCATCTCCAGAAATAGTCAATATTGCCCTTTGCATTTGATAAGTAGAGTCCTGTAGATTCGAAGAATTTGAGCTCATTCTTTCTATACATTTTCTTTTATGCTCTTGCATCTCTGCGCGCGGATAGGTAATATATGAGTAATTTTCGTTTAATTGTTCGGCATATGTATATACGGATAATAAAATAACCAAACAACTCATTCTGCGTAGCATTCGTAATCCTCCAACAAAACTATATTTTTCACCATATTGACAAAACTACACTTTTCATAACATGTTGGAGGTGATAAAAACTAGAGATGAAACATGTAGCAAAAAAATATTGCACTACTTATTCTTTTTATGGGAGTCAATATGATACAGTTATCGCAGAAGCTTATACGTATCTCATTAACCATTCCTCTTCTATACCTTACTTCTGGAAATATTCATGGGAATCTACAAAAATACCCCCAAGAATTAAAATATAATTTGGTTGACGGATTGCCAGATATTTACATCCATCCTGATTCAGAAAAAATTGGTCACACATGGTCAAATGGTAACGTCTGGGATAAACCCTTAATACAAAAATTTTATTCATTATTACCTGCTCATGACTTTTTCGTAGTCATTGATCTTGGTGCTCAAACTGGCAGTTTTTCACTATTGGCTAAATATTTTCCAAATTCAACCTGGTATGCATTTGAACCTATTCAAGAAGCTACAATCACTTTAAAGAAAAACCTGACCCTCAATGATATTCACAATGTTTCTGTTTATCAAATGGCCGCCTCTCATTTTTCTGGTAAAACTACACTCAAAATGCCCGCTATGGATGAATGGGGATTAGCAACAATAGGACCAAACCCATTAAGATTCACTCTTGTCATAGAACGAGAAATCGAGTGTATTGATTTGGATAGTTTTGTTACTGCTCAGCATATAAAAAAAGTACATTTCATGAAACTGGATACTGAAGGTTCAGAACTATCAATTCTTCGTGGCGCTAAAGACATGATTATGAGAGATCATCCAATAATGATTATGGAATATAATGAAATAAATATGAAACAATGTGGTGTTCTTAAACAAGAAATTGATGAACTTTTAGTAGAAATGGGGTACGAGTGGAAACTGATAAGCAGTGAAGATATTTTATGCGTCCCTACTAGATCCTAAAAAATATCTTCTCAAGCTTTTCCTAAATAGCAAATCGGCATGCGCCTTTTCTCTGGCTCATAAGATCTAAGATAACCCCCTTGACATTTTTATGGTGTGTAGTTGAATAACTACATTGATGAAAGCAAAAAAAGGGAATGAAATGCACATTTTTGTTCGCATATCTGCGATAAAAAAAATAGCTCTTATGGTCTATTTATCTATCTTTTCATTGTATACCTACAGCAATAATTCCCTACCATCCATCGTATTTGTACACATAGGAGCTCAGCTTCCAGTCTATATCCAAGATTCTGTCCTACAAGCCCGTTTATTTAATCCGCAAACTTCCATATACTTAATAGCAAATCAGTGTGCGTTACAAGAAAAAAAAGAGTATTTTGACACTATCACATGCATTAATTGTGAAGACTTGCCCCAAAGTGCTGAACACACTCACTTTCTCAATAATTCCACACTCAATAATTCATTAAATGGCTTTTGGAGAAAAACAACGGAACGGTTTTTTTATCTAGAAGAATTTATGCGTACTCGCAATGTAAGCAACGTTTTTCACCTCGAGTATGACAATATGCTTTATGTAGATCTATCTGAATTGTTACCGGCATGTATGCATTACAAAGGAATAGCCGCCATTTTTGATACACAAGATCGCTGTGTTCCCAATTTTATGTATATTCCTCATCAAGCAAGCATTCAGTCTTTGGTAAAGTTTATTGCTCAACAGGCCAAACGTGGATTGAGTGATATGAATATTATTGGATTTTATAGAAAACTTTATAATAAAGAATTCATTGATAGTCTGCCAATCATTCCAAAAGAGTATGATGCTTTTCAAAAATCACTCACTACTCCAGCTCTTTTCTCTAATAATATAGAACAGTTTAATTCTATATTTGATGGTGCAGCTCTTGGCCAATATCTTGATGGTATTGATCAGTCTATACATGGCCCGTCTGCTCCCGGATTTATTAACCCCGATTGTATATTCAATGCATCAAAATTTAGCATTGTATGGCTTCAAGATTCTCTACAAAGAAAAGTGCCTTACATTGAGTATCGCGGTAAAAAGTACCGCATTAATAATTTGCATATTCACTCAAAAAATCTCTCAAAATTCAAAAGTTAGAAGGAACACACTATGATGCTCAAACAACTCTACCCTCTATTTGGTTTTGTATGTTTATTAACAGCACCGTTACAAAGTGATGCTTTTCAACTGCGTGCCAGTAGTGAGCCCTACATTTCCGGCGATTCGTTCCGCGCATTGGCAAACCATATATGTGATGAAACAGATACCTCATTTGAACCCAGAAATGTAAAAACTGGCGATATTATTTTTGTTAAAACGGATAATTTAGGCCAATTCTTTACAGAAAAGCATCCCTATATTGCAAACAAGTATATTCTTATCTCTCACAACTCAGACTACGGTGCTCCCGGAGATTATGCGCACTTTCTTGATGATGCCACTATCATAATGTGGTTTGGTCAAAATCCTACTATCAATAATCATCCAAAGTTTATGCCTATTCCTATTGGTCTTGCTAATCGCTACTGGCCTCACGGCAATATAAAAATATTTGATAACATCATAACTCAAAATTCCCAAGGGACCTTAAAACGCCGTCTGCTCGCCGGCATAAACTTTAGACCTGGTACTAACAATGGTGTTAGATTACCATTGTATACCCATTTTAATAAGCAACCGTTCTGCATCAATACAGAATCTAATGACCTTGCTACCTATCTGCGCACTATGCAAACGGTAGCTTTTACCTTGTCCCCCGAAGGCAATGGTCTTGATTGCCATAGAACGTGGGAAGCCTTACTTATGGGCTCCACTCCTGTTGTAAAAACATCCATGCTCGACCCTATCTTGCAAGATCTACCAGTACTCATTATTAATAACTGGGCTGATGTAACCAAAGAATATCTAGAAGCACGCTACAACGAAATGCAAAAAAAGGAATACAACTACGATAAAATCTATTTTAACTACTGGCGAAATCTCATTCTCTCGTATAAAAATAAATAATATTTTCTGCATTATTAAAAGGAGCCTATTCATGAAGTCGAAATTACTTATCCTTACAGCCTTAGTTTCTCAATTTCAACCACCGATCAAAGCCAATATGGCACCAGAAGGCTTTGAACGTTTTCCCAATTATTATTTTGTAGAAACCGGTACATTTGAGGGAAAAGGCATATCTTTCGCATTACGTGCAGGATTCCCCGAAATCCATTCAATAGAAATAGATCTCCAGTTTGTACATAGTGCAAAAAGAAAATTTGCCAATAATCATAATGTTCACATTCATGTAGGTGATTCTGGTAAAGATTTGTGGACTATTATCAAAAATCTGCATAAACCTATTACTTTTTGGCTTGATGGTCATAGGGATACTCCTGATCCAAAAGGTGGAAAATATACACCATTGCTTGATGAA
>JANWKD010000104.1 GCA_025451595.1 Candidatus Babeliales bacterium
CATAGAGTTCTATAGCATCTTTTCGTACAAGAGCAAAACTTTTATCGGGCAAAAAGAGTACCTTGTTCGTCGAATCGGCGAATGCCAATAAATCAGAAGCAGCAAACATCTCTTCATTGCCAATGCCAAGGCATAACGGAGAGCCTTTTCTAATAACTAGCATGTTATCAGGCTGATCTTGCATAATTGCAACTATGGCATAGGCGCCTTCCAGTTGATTGACGAGACTCAACAACGCTGATTTTAGGGTGAC
Source organism: Candidatus Babeliales bacterium (assembly GCA_025451595.1). Lineage (GTDB taxonomy): Bacteria > Babelota > Babeliae > Babelales > JANWKD01 > JANWKD01. The sequence goes on from JANWKD010000104.1 coordinate 254, forward strand.
GCGCGTAGCAAGTAATGACTCAAATAAATGAGCAACTACTTCAGTATCAGTCTGGGAATGGAAAATATGGCCTTGCTCTATTAACGCTGTTTTGAGCTCATGAAAGTTCTCTATAATACCGTTATGAGCAATAGATAAGGTTTTATTACAATCAAATTGAGGATGCGCATTCTCGAGAGAAGCAACCCCGTGGGTAGACCATCGAGTATGACCAATGCCCACGTAGCCATCAATAGGCTTCTCTTCGAACTGCTTAATGAGATTATGAAGCTGACCAGGCACCTTTAAATAGATAAGGCGATGATCAACGGGACTCAAACAAGCAAAACCTGCTGAGTCATATCCACGGTATTCAAGCCGAGTTAGTCCTTGTAAAATATACGCTCGGCTTAAATTTTTTCCTATATAACCAACAAGGCCACACATTACTCACCATATTTTTTAAAATGGAGAAAAAAATTAACGTTTCACGAATTGGAATTTACGACGAGCTCCAAGCTGACCATATTTCTTCCGCTCTTTTACCCGCGAATCAACGGTCAATAAATCATGCTCACGCAATACTGGGCGGTAGCGTTCATCATACGTTAATAATGCTCGGGAAATACCAAGTTTAATCGCATCTGCTTGTCCACCTAAACCGCCTCCATTGACATTAGCTTCAATATCAAACTTAGCCGATTCGTGTAACACTTTAAAGGGCTTAACCACTTCAAAACGATCGACTTCAGTGTCAAAATATTCAACATAATCGACACCGTTTACTGCAATCTTACCGTTACCGCGACGAAGCCAAACACGAGCAACTGCGCTTTTTCTGCGACCAACGCCGTGCGACAAGGGAGCGTTTTTAATTGAAGTAGGTTTAACTTCAACTTGAGCTTTTGCTTTCTTTTTTGCTGATTCCATAGTTATTGAGAATCCTTATAGTTACCTTTGAGTATGCCAATAAAATTATATAAACATCGTAGCGTAATCATAAAAAAATGTCAAAATAAGCCTACTGGAGCCGATGAGCGGACTTGAACCGCCGACCTATTGATTACGAATCAATTGCTCTACCAACTGAGCTACATCGGCCGAAGAAAGAATTATTTACATTTTTTTGCTTAGTTTAGCCTTCTTTACGTTTCTCTTCAAGCATTTCCTGACAAGTCAGGCATCGAGAAACGTTTGGATAGAGCTTAAGTCGTTTTTCTGATATAGACTGGCCGCAATCAATACAAATGCCATACGTACCCGCTTCAATCATATTGAGTGCTTGAACAATGCGATGATATTCTTGCAATTCAGCGTCCTGCAACGAAATTCGAAGCGTTTCCATAGTTGACGACAATGCTTGATCTCCTGGATCTTGAGCATAATCAGGAGGTGGCTGCTCTTTATAATGCTCGGCAAGTTGCTCTTCTAACTCTTTTTTTCGCTTTTCAAGCTCTTTTTTAATGAATAATAAATCTTTTTCGCTCTCAATTTTTTTTTTACTCTCATTCACTCTTTAACCCTTTTTTGTTGAAAAAATTGTTTTAATAATAAAGCAGATTCTGTCTGACATACCCCTTGCAGTACTTGAATCGTGTTTCTTCTGTATAGCGAAATTAGGCCCTCTTTGTCAAGTTGGTATCCAAATTTAGGAGAAGAGGCTCCAAACACAATTCCCTCTATCCGGCTTAACAGTATTAAATTTATACACATTGCGCAAGGTTCTAGGCTTACATATAACCAACATCGTTCTAATCGCCAACTATTCATTTTTTTGGTTGCTTTTGTGATCGCGATTATTTCAGCATGCCCAAGCTGTGATTGCTTTTTTTCAACTTGGTTATAACCAGTTCCGATTATTTTTTTATTTGCATCAATAATGATTGCTCCTACGGGAACTTCGTCGTGAGCGAATGCCTTACGAGCCAGCTCTATTGCTTTCTGCATAAAAAAAATATGTTGATCTTGCATTTCCTCAAATTCCAATGGATTTTTACGGTATTATATTAGCAATTTATTCTCTTTTTTATTATACTCTTTGTAAAGATTCATACTAGTCAATAAAAAATCCTTGTTCAACGTGCATTCGAGGAGAATATCCTATGTCCAATAATTCATCAGATAAAACATATACAGCTCAATCAATCCAAGTAATCGAAGGCCTAGAAGCGGTACGCAAAAGACCTGCCATGTATATTGGTTCTACTGGTATAAATGGATTACATCACTTGGTATATGAAATTGTTGATAACTCTGTTGATGAAGCGTTGGCCGGGCATTGCACTTCCATTAATGTCATATTACATGCTGATGGTTCTTGTTCTGTTGAAGATAATGGCCGCGGTATTCCTACTGATATTCATTCCACAGAAGGCGTATCAGCCGCAGAAGTTGTACTTACGAAACTCCATGCAGGTGGTAAATTTGACAAAGATTCATATAAATATTCAGGTGGATTGCATGGAGTCGGTGTTTCGGTTGTGAATGCGCTTTCTAGTAAATTATACTTAGAGATCTATCAACATGGCAAAGTATTTGGTCAAACGTATGAAAAAGGAAAACCGTTAGCTCCCTTAACCGTTATTGGTTCCACTAAAAAAAGAGGCACTCTCGTTCGCTTCAAGCCTGATGCAGATATTTTTCGCGAAACAACGACGTTTAATTTTGAAGTACTTTCTGCCCGCATACGCGAATTGGCTTTTCTCAATAAAAAATTAAAAATTAGCATTCATGATGAAATTTCAAATAAAAACCATGAGTTCTATTTTGAAGGCGGCATTGTTTCATTTGTAGAATATGTCAATTCAAAAAAAATTCCGTTATTTCCGGATGTTATCTATTTTGAACAACAAGATGAAGAATATGTTTTGGAAGTTGCACTACAGTACAACGATGGCTTTGGTGAGCAATTGTACTCTTTTGTAAACAATATTAATACCGTTGAAGGCGGCACGCATGTTTCTGGCTTTAAATCAGCATTGACCAAAATATGCAACAAACGTGCCTTAGAATTTAACATTTTAAAGAGCGGCGAAGCATTCTCAAGCGAAGATGCGCGCGAAGGTCTTGTTTGTGTTATCAATATCAAAGTGCCTGAACCACAGTTCGAAGGACAAACGAAGACAAAACTAGGCAATAGCGATATTAAGGGTATTGTAGACTCTTGGTCGTTTGCCGCGCTAGAAACTTATTTTGAAGAAAAACCGAGCATTGCAAAGCTTGTTTTGCAAAAAGCAGATTTGGCAAAACGAGCTCGAGAAGCAGCAAAAAGAGCACGTGAAATTACTCGCCGTAAGACCGCATTAGAAGGCGCAGTGCTTCCCGGAAAACTTGCCGATTGTTCGAATGAAAATCCCGCAGAGACTGAACTATTTATTGTTGAGGGAGATTCTGCAGGTGGCTCTGCAAAACAAGGCCGTGATAGAAGTAACCAAGCAATTTTGCCATTAAAAGGTAAAATTCTGAACGTTGAAAAAGCACGTCTTGATAAAATGCTTGCAAACGAAGAAATTAAAGCATTAATTTCTGCTATCGGTAGTGGTATTGGCGAGGAGTTTGATGCAACCAAAGCACGATATCATAAAATTATTTTAATGACAGACGCCGATGTAGACGGTGCACACATCAGAACACTGCTACTGACTTTCTTCTTTAGATATATGAAGCCCCTCATCGAAAAAGGGTATTTGTATATTGCACAACCGCCATTGTATAAAGCAAAAATTGGCAAAAAAGAAGAATACCTCAAAGATGATACTGCTTTTAAAGATTTTATATTTGATTGGGCCCGCGAACACATTATGATGCTTATTGACAGCACCGATATTGGCACACAATATTGGCAAAACCTACTCAAAAAAATTGATGCGTACGAAGAGAAATTAAAAATTGAATCGCGCGACTTTAAAATTGCTTACGACAACTGTCATCAACTTATTATGTTTATGTACACGAGCAGCTGGAACGAATCAGATGGCGTCAAAGCACTTGTAGAGCAACTGCAGGATTATTTCAAACAATATCACGTAAGCAACGCACAAGAACCATTTGAGCAAGAAGTGGTAGAAGGGGACCTTCGACCTGAACCTAAAAAAGTCATTATTGAATTCAAAGTAGCCAATAAGCAATGGAACGTGGATTATGCCTTCTTTAAATCTCCCGAAGTTCATGCATTACTTAATCTTTTAAAGCCGATATTGTTTGTTGAAGAAAAAGAATGGACGATTCAAGTTATTGGTAAAGAAAAAGCTATTGATGGCAAAGGGGTTATGCCATTGATTAAAGCTATTTTTGCCATCAGCAAATCATTCATGAGCGTACAGCGATATAAAGGTCTTGGTGAAATGAACCCAGAGCAATTGTGGGAAACATCGATGGATTTAAAAACTCGCTTGCTGTTAAAAGTTGATATTGTCGACGAGCTAGAAGCGGATGCTTGGTTTGCTACGTTAATGGGCGATGTTGTTGCGGGCAGAAAAACATTTATCGAAGAAAATGGCCAATTTGTTAAAAACTTAGATATATAAAAATTTGAAATCGCTTCATCCTTCGATACAATTTCCCTTTGGAAATCACTCAGGATGAGCGATTCGGATTATATATCTGTGATGATTTCGTTTTGTTTCATGACTTGTGCGCTATAGCTACTATGAACGACCCTGGTAGTATTGGCTAAATGAACATTATTTGGAAATCATTTTATCATGCAATGGATTTAATTAATTCGCTCATCCTGAGTGACGCGTAGCGTTGTATCGAAGGATGAAGCACAAATTACAATTATATGATCATTCAATCAATTAGTTCATTTATTAAAAAGCATGCGCTTATTGCGCCAAACGATACAATTATCGTCGGGTTATCCGGTGGCCCAGACTCTGTCTTTTTATTGCATATGCTAACATCGCTACAAGAATCGTATAATTTGCGCCTTATTGCCGCTCATCTTGATCATGAATGGCGGTCTACGTCAGCGCACGATGCGGCATTTAGCAAACAGATTGCACAGCAATTATCTGTAGAATTTATAAGCAAAAAAATTAGCGAACTTGATATAACATTCAAGCTTAATGGCTCGAAGGAAGAGCTCGCAAGGCGATTGCGCCGCCATTTCTTTGAACAACTCCAACATGAATTTAATGCCCATAGCATCGCACTCGGGCATCATGCACAAGATCAACAAGAAACATTTTTTATACGACTTGTGCGCGGCACAAGCCTGAGTGGCCTGATCAGCATGAAACCGCGAGATGGATTCTATATTCGGCCATTATTAGAAATAAACAAAAATGATATTCTAACTTATTTACATCAGCAGAACATTCATTATGTGGTGGATGACACCAATAACAGTCATACCTATTTACGTAACCGCATTCGTCATACCGTATTGCCTGCGCTCCATGCTGTTGATAATCGCTTTGAACAAAACTTTTCACGAACGCTTGATCACTTGAAAGAGAGCGAACATTTTCTTGATGAGCATACAAAAGAGGTATTTAACAACATTTCTCATTATCAAGACGGTGCTGTGTATATAAATCTGAATAAACTCAAAAACATTCACCCCTATATGCAAAACCGACTGATTCTTCATTGGTTAATTACCCAGCAGGTTTCTTTTGTGCCAACGAGCGCCTATCTTGAAGAAATTAAACGATTTCTATTGCACAATAGTCAATCCAATAGGCATCAGATTCAATCTCATTGGTCTATTAAAAAAGAGAAAGAATTGGGATACATTCAAAAGAAATCTACACCTTAAACAAGCCCAAAAAATATATTAAGATTTAAAAGTCCTTGCTTTTTATGCGATTTAATATATTCTAATAGTAATTATATCATTAACCACAATTCTCATGGAGACGCTATGAAAAGTAAATTACTATATGTAGTTTTTAGTATTGCGATTGGTTCATCCTTTATTTCTGCTAATCAAATTAAAGAAGACTTCAAACAAGCTCTTTATAACAAGCAAAGAGGCCTTATGGATCAAGCCGATTATAATAAACTTATTGACCCTTACTTGCAAGAAGCAGAAAAATCACTAAAAGCAATACAATATTGTATAAAAAACCCACAAAGCGATGTTTGTAAAGTATATTTTCATAGATTATTAGACTTTAATGTCTCTACTTTTTATATTCATTGTTATCCTAATTCAAAAGATGCCAATGTAAATTTTAATTACGAAGAAGCTCTATTGAAAAGTGCAATTGAAAATATTAAAAATGAATCTAAACAAAATTTTTCCGTTTCAGAAGAATATGAAGCAACAGCAAAATTATTTAAAGATGCAAACGCTGAATACTGCAAGAACTTAAGATTTGGCAACAAGTTCTAATATGGTGGTTTAAAACGAAGTAACAAAATATATTAAGGGCGACTGAAACTGCCGCCCTTTTTCCAGTCTGCATATTTGATCATACCACTCTTTTAACTCTTGCGCGAAACAAAGGGATTATCACAGATATAAAAGCGCCATAAAACATCGGTTGCTTTGCTTATGCCAATTCGAGGCGCTGCACAAATATCTTTCTCAGGGATTGTTTGTCCGTCAACAATATATAACTCCCCTTTTTGCGTCAGATCAATGCCGTACAAGGCTTTGGTGATATGCAATGCTTGAGCCAATTTGCCTGGTCCATTGGTAAGGTTATGAATATCTGTAATCCCTCGAAATTGCTTCATGAACTCAATGCCATTAATGGGCTCAAGAGCCCTTATAAGTACCCCGCCTGCTTCATGGTTTTGATTGCGAGCAACGGCATTTAAACAATAGTGATTTCCATAAATGAAATATATATAGGCGTGACCAACGGGCCCAAACATTGCACGATTTGCGTGCGTTTGTCCACGATGCGAATGGCTCGCTTCATCATCAATGGTATACGCTTCAGTTTCAACAATGCGGCCTGCAAGTAAATGATGATAATATTGACGGACCACTATTTTTCCCAGTAAATCGTGCGCCACTTCAACGGTCTCTCGTTGGTAAAATGATCTTTCTAATAATCGCATAAAAATTTCCATTTTAAATTTATTTAATTGCTTTCATTTTTTTACGAACCTTTTTGGTTGTTTACTAAAATACTATTTATAGTTTATCCTTAAGATGAAGCATAAAAAGGAACGTAATGTTTGAGCATACGTCTACTGACAAAAAAAAATTAATTCTCAGTATATTTTTAGCTATTCTTATTTATAGCTTACTGCTGCTTTTATTACTTTGTACACACTATGGCAAACAAGACCCTTGGCACTTCTTAGAAACTTCAGATGAAGACGTTCCCATCACCTTTGCAAATATGCCAGAACAAGAGGAATCATTACCAACGCAACTACCTCAACCAACTCAGCAAGAGGCTGCTATGCATTCCCGTCCCTCAGTTTTTGGTGCAACCAATGAAGAGCAGGAGATTCCTGAATTTTTACCGGGAACTACCGATTCATTTTCCAAACAATCAATCGATACCAGTGATGAAGAAGAAAAAAAAATTGAATCTATCGATTTAAAAATACCACCAGAAAATGAGCTAGAAGAACTTAAACCACCACATGAAGTTTCTGAGAAAGACATAAATACTGATATAGCTCTAACTCAACAGGAAGAAGCCGTTCAGATAAAATCTGATACCAGTCAAAACGATACCATAGCTGAATCAACATCAATTTCTGACAAAACTGCTCACGTCGCCCTTTCGGAAAAAACTAAAATACAGAGTACCATACAAAAAATTCAATCAATGATTCCTCAATCATCAAAGAATTCCCCTAAAAGAAGTCAGGGGCCTACACGAGATAATACCGGAGATGGTTCAAAAATTGCCAGTCCGGTAAAAAAAGAATTAAGTTTTGCCGATTTAGCTAAAGGCTTTATAGAACAGCAAGGTAACGGTGGCCGCGATTGGATAGACAAAAAAGGTGATGAAACTATTCGTCCTCATATTCAAGAGCTTAAAAATGCAAGTTATAACATGAAACTTCAGTGGTACGTTCAAAAATTTTTAAGGCAACGCGTAGCGCCAACCCAACGAGATTGGACTATTGGTATAAAAGCAACGTGCAATATTACTATTGACGAAAATGGCAATATTAAAGACATACAATTAGTTCATTCGAGTGGTCATGTTGATTACGATAATTGGATAATTGATTTTTTCAAATCGATTACACCATATCCTAAACCACCGGTGCGATTATTGACGCCCCATTTTAACATTCAATGGACGATTTTCCTTTCCGATATACAACGCATTCAGTACTCGTATTAAATTACAAATATTTATTTTTTTTACTCAAGCTGCTATTCTTACGGTAGGGATTAGGGGAATATTATGCATTTGGTAAAATACGGTTTCTTATTTTTATATTTCATAATTACCTTTCCCGTGCTACATGCTTGTCAGATTACCGTAACACCAACATGGTCTTTACTTAAAAGCACTCCTTATCAAATGGAATGTAGTGGTGGAAATTCAATCGTTATCGCAACTATTACTATTAAAAATCGCACGAAAGATCGCTATTTTTTATCTTCACTCAAATTACATTGGCAAGGCCAACCTTTGAATGAGCTCAACGGATCTGTGTATGTACATGTAGTTGATCAACGGTATCTTCCTCTTGAAAAATACCATATTGCAGACGGACACTGGGATACAAAATCACAAACATTGTATTTTGATTGTTTAACACCATACAAACTTGATCCGTACATACAATTTTTTATCGTGATTAATGCAGATCAAGCAACTGAGCCATTGATACAAAATGGGTCTTTTGAAAGTAAGATACAATTAGTTGATGAAAGCAATATATCAACTCTTCAATCAACAAGTCCCCTTTCATTCCAACAATTTCTACCCTAGACATTTGTAAACTTTCATTTTATGTTATCCGGTAACGAGCAAAACTCGATCGATATGCGATACTATCGATCGCAAAATTCGGAGTGTAGCAAATGTCGCAGGTTGTTATTATTGGAGCTGGTCTGACAGGACTTTCAGCAGCATATCACTTAGAGCAACGTGGTTTTTATGACTATATTTTATATGAAAAAGAAATAGCAGCTGGCGGGCTGTGTCGCTCAATTACTCAAGATGGGTTTACGTTTGATTATACTGGTCATTTGTTGCATGCTAGTGATCCTTATTTTAAACAGTTAATTCATGACATAGTAGGTCTTGAAACGTTAAATACTATTTATCGACGATCATTTATCTCTTCTCACCATTGTTATACACGCTATCCATTCCAAATAAATCTCTTTGGTTTGCCTGAAGAGATTATTGCAGAATGTATTCAGGAATTTGTAACAAGACCAAAAAAGAAAATGAACGCATCTACCTCTTTTCACGATTGGGCCGCCATCACTTTTGGTAAAGGAATTGCAAAACATTTCTTTTATCCTTATCAAAAAAAAATATTTGCCTATGATCTTAAAAAACTATCAACTTCATGGACAGGCAGGTTCGTTCCTTCGACCTCGTTATCTCAAATGATTAAAGGCGCAGTTTCTGATACCTTTGATGAGTCAATTGGCTATAATGCACAATTTTTTTACCCCAAAGAAGGTGGAATATACAACTGGATTGATAAATTAGCTGCGCAGATTGTTAAACCAATTTGTTATAATCATACCATAAAAAGCATTAATATTGGCGATAAAACTATTTCTTTCGAAAATGGCCATATACAACGCTATGATGTTTTAATCAACACGATACCGCTTGATAACCTTCTGGATATCGTTATAGAACCAGCGCACGTATCTCTTAAAAAAGCTCGAACCAAGCTGCTTTGTAATTCCGTAATTAATTTCAATCTCGGGATTAATCATCCAAGCATTAGCAATAAACATTGGATATATTTTCCAGAAAAAACCTTTCCTTTTTATAGACTCGGTTTTCCTCATAATTTTGCACAAAGCATGGCGCCCATTGGCTGTAGTTCCCTGTACGGGGAATTTTCATTTCTCAAAAAGCCAGCAAGCACTATCAGTGGTCTGACTAAAAAATCGATTGCTGAAACCAAAAAATTACTGAACATTTCTCAGGTGGATATACGAACGGAAAAGATTCTTCACATTGATCATGCATACGTAATCTATGATTTTTGGCGCGATAAAAATCTGGCAAAGCTCCATAAGCGATTGAATGAATTTTCAATCTATTCAATCGGCCGTTATGGGGAATGGAAATATTCAAGCATGCAAGAAGCAGTGTTGGATGGAAAAAAAATTGCAGAACAACTTACTATTGTTCCTGCAAAGCAGGCTTTTTCACCCACAGAACCGGTTGCAAGCAATGCAACTATTAAACAAAGAGAGCTCGCATCATGAACCAATTTTTTTATAATCGTTCCATACTGGTCACGGGGGGGGCAGGATTTATTGGCTCACACCTCGTTGAGCAACTGGTGCAAGTCGGCGCAAAGGTAACCGTACTGGATAATTTATCGACCGGCTCTTTTGATAATTTACATGCAATACAACATGCTATTGAATTTATTAACGGCTCAGTAACTGATTTTAATACCTGTTTGCACGTTTGCCAAAATAAAGAAATAGTATTTCATTTAGCCGCTTATATTTCGGCTCCCCAATCTATACAAGAACCGTATGAATGCCATCAAACAAATGTTATTGGAACGCTCAATATGTTGGAGGCTGCTCGTCGTCATACTATTTCTCGGTTTGTATTTTCATCATCTTCTGCCGTCTATGGCAAACAATCCCAGACAGGCACTGAAGATGCATTATGCAAGCCAGAGTCGCCCTACGGATTTTCTAAACTTATGGGTGAATATTGGTGCCAACATTATGCAGCTATGTTTGGACTGCAAACGGTTTGCTTACGCTACTTTAATGTATTTGGTACTCGGCAAAATCCCAATGGCTCCTACGCTGCTGTCGTTGCACAGTTTAAGCGCGCTATGAGTTTGAATAAGCCTATAACTATTTATGGCGATGGATTACAAACACGTGATTTTGTACCGGTCGAATATGTAGTGAACGCAAATATGCAATTGGCACAATTGCCAAAAGATCTCATGCACGGCGACGCTTACAATATTGCCACCGGCAATAGTATTACCATTTTGGAACTTATTGAACAGCTCAGACGTGAATACCCCTATTTCACCGCAGGAATACAGCATTTGCCCGCACGCGATGGCGATATTAAACATTCGCAAGCTAATTGTGATAAATATATGAATATTGTTTCTCAATCGAAATAAATTATCAGTAGTTTTTCACCAAACATTACCAATATTAGCGCTGAAAAAATTAACTTTTGCAGATTTCAATAAAAGTTATGCGCTAACAATAGCGCACAGCAATCCCCTAGTCTGCTCGTTATTTTCATGCTATAATTACCTTACGTTAACCTTGTACAATAAAAATACCAAACAACGAACCCCTACTCATGACAAAAAATAAAGATTACTATGAAATACTTGGTGTTGCCAAAACGGCCACCGAAGACGAAATTAAAGCCTCTTATAGAAAATTAGCACTCAAATATCATCCAGACCGTAATCCTGGCAATAAGGAAGCAGAAGAAAAGTTTAAGGCCGCAGCCGAAGCATATCAGGTTCTTTCTGACGCGGAAAAACGCAAACGGTATGATCAGTTTGGCGCTGCTGGGGTTGATGGTATGGGTGGGTATGGCCAAGAAATGAACATGGATGATATTTTTGAAAATTTCGGCGATATCTTTGAATCTTTATTTGGTGCAGGCATGGGTGGTAAAAGAAAGAGCTCAAAAAAAGCAGCACCAACGCCAAAACGTGGCCATGACCTTGGGAAAGAAATTAATATAACCTTAAAAGAGTCATTTTTGGGAATTGCAAAAGAAGTTAGCTACTATCGCTTTGCACAATGTCCAACGTGCAAAGGGCATGCGGCTAAACCGGGCACTAGTTTTCAAGTCTGTTCTGTCTGTCATGGCCTGGGTCAACAGCAATATCGTCAAGGCTTCTTTTCATTTGCGCAAACCTGTGGCGCTTGCGGCGGCGAAGGTTTTACTATTCCTAACCCGTGTACTGATTGTAAAGGACAAAGCCGAATTCAACACTTTGAGAAATTTTCCGTCAATATTCCTGCTGGTGTTTTTGATGGAGCAGAATTACGTATTGCGGATAAAGGTGATGATGGTATTTTTAATGGGCCTTCCGGTAACTTAATCATTAAAGTAGCCGTCAAAGAAGATAAAAAATTTAAACGTGTTGGTGATAATCTTGAATGTTCTATTATGCTGACTTATCCGCAGCTCGTGCTTGGCTGTCAGATTGAAATAGAAAGTATAGATGAAACCAAAGAAACGATAAAAATTCCAAAAGGTTGTGCCGTAGGAGAGCAAATAATAATTGCAGGTAAAGGGTTCGCTCATTTACGATCCAAAGGCCGTGGTAACGTGGTAGTTATTACGCAATGTCATATTCCTACCAAATTAACCGCTGAACAAAAGGATGCGTTGGTAAAATATTCTGAAACAATCGGCACTCAAGCAAGCGCAGAATCAGATGGCACTATTATAGGTTTTTTTAAAAAATTTTTAGGTTAGAATAGAAAATAGTCAAATTCATTATAAAAAATAAATTATTTTATTTTTTACCAATAAAAGGAGCGTGTATGAATAATCGTGTTGTTGTATTAAGTTTACTTTCAGCGGTTCTGGGATCTATACCCGCCTGTAGTTGCGAAAAAAAGGAATGCCCAGCCGAACAAGGAGG
>JANWKD010000105.1 GCA_025451595.1 Candidatus Babeliales bacterium
ATTTAATGCGGCACTCATTGCTGGTGCAATGACAGTTGATGCGACGCGTGGCACAGATGCCCCATTTGATGCTAGAATTCAAGCCGTACGCGGTCACATGGGTCAAATCAAAGTAGCAGAAGTTTTGCGAGATTTATTGGCCGGTAGTCAGATACGCGAATCGCATCGTGATTGTAATAAGGTTCAAGACCCCTACTCTCTACGCTGTCAACCACAAGTTATGGGTGCATGTTTATCTCAACTAAATTATATAAAAGATGTGTTAGTTACAGAAGCCAATGCTGTTTCTGATAATCCTCTTATTTTTTCTGGACAAAATGAAGTATTATCCGGCGGAAATTTTCATGCAGAGCCTGTCGCTTTAGCAGCTGATGCAATGGCAGTATGTATTGCAGAAATTGGCGCATTATCAGAAAGGCGAATCGCATTATTAGTCGATCCACACTTCAGTAGCTTACCCGCATTTTTAGTAAATGAGGCGGGTCTTAATTCTGGTTTCATGATTGCTCAAGTCACAGCAGCAGCTCTTGCAAGTGAAAATAAATCACTCGCACATCCTGCAAGTGTAGATAGCCTACCAACTTCTGCCAATCAAGAAGATCATGTAAGTATGGGTACATTTGCTGCTAGAAGGTTATTGAAAATGTGTGAAAACACGACTGGTATTATTGCTATTGAGTTGCTTGCTGCAAGCCAAGGAATAGATTTTTTGCGACCTCTGAAAACATCAATAACCTTAGAGAAAGTATATGGTTTAATACGCAAACAAATTCCTTTCTATGATAAAGATAGATATTTTGCTCCAGAGATTGCAGCTTCCATACGCTTGCTCAATTCTAATTCTTTTCATAAATTTATATCATTCGAAAACTAAATTGGCAAATTATTAGGCATTTTTGGATTTAGTTGCAATTTATATGCAATAAAAAATCATTCTAAATAGTGATGTGAAATCATTTAATTACCTTGAAAAAAAAAGAGGCCAACTTTTTAATCAATTTTTTCATTTATAATAATATATTAAGGATTTACTAAAAAAAACAATCGCGAGGAGTTCCAATGAAGATTCTCGTCGCAGATGATTCGAAAACAAATCTTGCGCTCATAACCGACGCAATTAATAAGCTTGGGCATGAAGTTATACCTGCTCATAGCGGCAGGCAAGCACTCGAAATATATCAAGAAAATCGCCCAGATTTAATCATCTTAGATGTCATGATGGAAGATATAGATGGGTTTGAATGTGCCAAACAAATCCGAACGATTGATAGAGAAGATTGGATTCCTATTATATTTTTAAGCGGATCAGTTGATGATGAAAGTATTGCTAAAGGAATTGATGCGGGCGGAGATGATTATCTTACCAAGCCGTTTAGTGAAATAACCTTAGCTGCAAAAATTAAGGCAATGCAACGTATATCCGATATGCGGCTTAAGTTATTTGAAATGACACAAAACTTATACTTGATGTCATCAACGGATTCATTAACAGGGGTATACAATAGATTACAATTTGATAGAAGCATTAAAGAAATTCTTGCTGCCACGGATAGAAATCACAAAAAAGCAGCTCTTTTATTTATAGATTTAGATAATTTTAAAGCTATAAACGACACTTTTGGCCACCACATAGGTGACTTATTATTAATAGAAGTCGCAAAACGGTTAAAATTATGCGTTAGATCAAAAGATTTTATTAGTCGATTAGGTGGTGATGAATTTGCAATTATTTTATCTGACATAGAAGACACGAAAGAAGCTGAACAAATTGCAGAAAAGATTATAAATACTTTATCAGTAGATTATAATATAGAAGGGCATCATATCAAAAATGGATCCAGTATCGGGGTAGCATTTTACCCTCACGCTTCAACCACTAGAGAAAATTTAGTTTTAAATGCAGATGTTGCTATGTATCACGCTAAAGCCTCGGGTCGTAATAATTTTCAAGTCTTTTCTGAAACATTAAATGATCGTTATAGAAAAAAAATTAGCTTAGAGCATGCATTGAAGTTCGCATTAGAAAGAAAAGAAATATTTTTAACTTATCAACCAATTTTTAATTTAAAAACCAATAAAATTTGTGGGGTTGAAGCTTTAGCAAGTTGGGATCATCCAACGTTTGGTTTGGTGTCGCCAAATATATTTATCCCTATCGCGGAAGAAAGCGGGTTAATTAATTTGTTAGGCGAATGGATATTATTAACCGCATGTAAAGATGCATCGGAATGGCCATTGGAAAGCGTCGAAGATTTTAGATTCTGCATAAATATTTCATCTAGGCAACTAAATCAAGAATCATTTTATCAAAATGTAATGAATATATTAAGAAACACCAATTTAAAACCTAACCAAATAGAATTTGAATTGACAGAAACAGCAGTTATGTCATTTTCATCACAACCCTTTAAAGATACGATTCAAAGATTACATAATCTTGGTATAAGAATATCTATTGATGATTTTGGTACCGGTTATTCTTCTCTAGTTAGATTAAAGCATTTGCCAATAAACACTTTAAAAATAGAAAAATCATTTATTCAAGATACTATCGCCAGTAAAAACGGGGCCATAATTGTCAATTGCTTGATTGCGCTTGGAAAAAATTTAGGGCTAAACGTTATTGCTGAGGGTATTGAAACAATAGAGCAGCTTAAATTCTTAATTGATAATGAATGCCCATATGGCCAAGGATTTATATTAAGCAAACCCCTTGATTCATCAAGCGTTAAAAAATATTTAGAAGAAAAGATAAATACAAAGGTTAAAATATAAAAGGAATAAAAATGAAAGATAATAACCAAAATAATGACTTTCATATACTGCAATTCTCGGTTAAGAATATGCATATAGGTGCTGATTTATATAATATTGATAAAGTTATACAGCTAGTCAACCTCAATATTTTACCAGATTCTCAGCCCTATACAGTGGGTTTGTTAAATTTAGCTGGAAAGATTATTCCTGTATTTGATTTAGCTATTTGCTTCGGACTTCCAAGAAATGAATCTTATACTTTAAATACTCCAATATTAATATGTTCACATAAAAATAAAAATGTGGCTTTGATTGTAGATGAAATAGAAGGAATTGAAACTGTATTAGAATCAATGTTGCAGATGGATAGTGAATTCAAAAATAAAGATTCCTTATTTTATGCAACTACCACTATAAATGACAAATTATATCTATTATTAGATATGAACAAAGTATTTGAACTTAAAGTTACGGAAAACGAGGTTAATCAACCACCTGGATATATTAATTCAAAAACATTGGCGAAATATAATGAATAAAATTGAAGAACGTAATAAGCATAATATAAATAAGCCCACCTTATCAAAGGAGGAAGAAAATTTATTTATTCAACTTATTTACAATCGGTTAGGAATTATTATCCACGATTATCAAATTAGTACTTTAAATAAAACTATTCAGGAAGCTTGCGTCAAATTTAACTGCACTTCTAGCGCCTATTTTGATTTAGTATCTAAAAGTACCGATCAAAGTCCTATTTTAGAACATTTAATCTCGGGTATTACTGTTGGGGAGACTTATTTTTTTCGAGATAAAAATCAAACTGATTTATTACACAACATACTTTTACCTAATTTAATCAAACAAAAACGTTTACAAAATAATCTTTCTCTTCGAATTTGGAGTGCAGGTTGTTCATCCGGTGAAGAAATTAGCACAGTCGCAATG
The DNA here is from genome assembly GCA_025451595.1 of Candidatus Babeliales bacterium. GTDB lineage: Bacteria > Babelota > Babeliae > Babelales > JANWKD01 > JANWKD01. Next base: position 3,706 of record JANWKD010000105.1, read on the forward strand.
TTATTATTGGAGTTATTGCCTGACATTAATCGTTGGACGCTTAACTTACTTGGAACAGATATTAGTTTAGAAGTATTACAAAAAGCTTTATCGGGAAACTATGGTGAGTGGTCAATGCGGTCAATTAACCCTTATTTTAAAGAAAAATACTTTTTTAAAATTGGCACAAAGTATCAGATCAATCCTCAAGTAAGTGAATTAATTAAATATGATTATTTAAACTTAATTGATAATAATTACCCATCAATTTTTAACACTACAAATTCGCAAGATTTAATTTTATGCAGAAATGTCCTAATTTACTTTGATTCAAACGTTAATAATAAAATTATGGAAAAATTATCAACTAGTCTTGTGCCAGGCGGATTTTTAATGTTGGGTGCCTCTGACCCAATTAATCTGGGTAGTACGGGTCTGGTTTTTCATCATGATCAAGGAGTGCTGTTTTCAAAACCAAATACTATAGATCAAATTACGGTGGAAGTAGTTCCTAAGCGTCATTTATCTATTAACGATAAACAAAAGTTACCCAAAGTCATCACTACTATTAAAAAAACTTCATCATCTATACCAAATTTAACAAAATTGGTACAACGATCTGAAAGCCAAATTCAAAAGTTATTAACCGATTCAGAATGGGAAGAAGTTATCAGAATTGTAGAATTAACAGATGCTAAATCTGTATTTTTAATGAATGCAAAAGCTACCGCTTTAGCTAATTTAGGAAAACTGGAAGAGGCTATTATCTTGTTAGAAAAATGTTTGTCCATCGAACCTACAGATAAAGAAATTAATTTTACCTACGGTGTAACGCTTGCAGAACTTAATCGATTTTCTCAAGCAGAAGATGCGTTGAAGAAATGCATTTTCTTAGATCATAAATACGTGGTAGCTCATTATCATCTAGGTTTAATTTTGATTAGAAATAAAAAGAAAGAAGCGGGCATTAAATGTTTAAAAAATGCATTACAAATAGCCAAAACTAATGATGAATTTTCTTTAATTCAGGGAACCAAAAATTTATCTTACGGTAAATTTTGTGAAATATTAGCTAAAGAAATTGATCTTTATTCATTTTCTGGGGGTTAGTATATGAAGACATCGGATGACATTAACCTTTCAATTTTGGATTTAATGCCAAAAGATGATTACTCGAAAAATATTTTGAGTAAGCGCGCCCTAGATTTATCGATAAAAAAAGATGAACAATTAGACAATAAAAATGATGTTATTTATGTACAAGTATCGTTAGAAAACGGCGGTAATTACGGTATAGAGCATGCTTCAATAAATGAAATTTTGGTTAAAGCAAATATCACAGCCGTACCTTTCTCGCCAGATTTCATTGATGGTGTGATCAATTGGCGAGGATTATTAATTAGTATTATTAATTTAAAAAAACTATTTAAAATTGATTCAATGTCTATAAATACAAATGGTCAAAATATTATTATTGTTAATAGCGAAAAAACAACTATTGGTATTTTAGTAGATAATATTGAGGGTATTGAAAAATATGATCCTACAAAAATTGACCCTCCTCTAGCATCGTCAACTATTGAATCCAAGTATATTTCTGGTTTAAGCAAAGGTTTTATAGCTATTCTTAATGTAAAAGAAATTATAAACAATATGCTTAAAAACTAAGATAGTATTAAATAGTATAAAAGGAGATTACAATGAATACGCACAATAATCGATATGCAACTGACGAAAAGCCAGTTTCCTCTAATCCTAGCTATTTAAGCATTCGTTCTCGTCTATTTATTGGATTTGGTACTGTAGTAATCGTATTTATGTTAGCAATTGGAATAACCCTAGCAATTGTTACTAACACAAAAAATTATACTACTGAAGTCATTGACACTGAATTGCCTACTTATAGTAATTTCCATGAATTAGGTAGTGAGCTTATATTTTTACAATCAACCTTAGTTGCCATGCAACACGTTCAAGAGCAAACCTTTAAGCAACAATATACTTACGCGCTAACAAAAATTAAAGCTAGCAAACTGAATCTTGATAATATGCAGCCAATGTGGGTTAATGCCGAAGTAATCACCGGATGGAATACATTAAAGCCGTTGCTAGATAAGCTTTTTGAACTTAGCAATAAAACAGATAATTTACATGCAACAACTAACTCTCAAAGTGATACAACCATTGCTCAACAGCTTGTGCTCACCACTCAAATCCTAGATATTCTTGATGGGCCAGTTAATGCAAGTGGCAATCGAACAGGTGGGTTATATGATACGCAGTATAAAATACTATTAAATGGTACACATACTATTATTGCCGACATGAGCAACATTCAAATAATAGAAACAACTCTCTCTATTTTGGGTGTCATTATATCAATTTTGATAGCTATTTACACAGCTAGTAGTATCGGTAGACATATTAATATATTTAGACAACATAGCAGTCGTATAGCTTCGCGTGATTTGCGTCAAAATTTATCA
>JANWKD010000106.1 GCA_025451595.1 Candidatus Babeliales bacterium
AAGAATGGTGATCTGTTTTTTTATAAAACTAAAAACGTTCATGATTTTTAGTAAGCATTATTGAATTAAACCATAAACAAATGAAAGCAGCGGCTGCAATGGTCAGTGCGATCCATTGATATAAAGAAAATATTGTCATCATAGTGGAATAAATTCTATCACCTCTGAAAAAATCTACAAAAAAACGTTCAATACTTTGAAGAAAAAGGTACCAAAACAATATATTTCCTGGTTTGTAAACACGATATTGAATAAAGCAAAATAAAAAAATAAAGATTAAAAAAAAGAGGAATGAGCTATATAATTGCGTTGGATGCAATGAGCAATACAAAGGAGCAATACTATCCACGTCAGCGTACGTAATCGCCCAATAAACAGTACTGGGTGCTCCGTAACAACAGCCAGCAAAAAAGCAGCCAATCCTTGAAATAGCCTGTACCAATGGCGCATATAGTGCACAGCGATCAAGAAGGGCAAGCGTAGGAATGCGGTATCGTCGTATCATCCATGGCATGACAAAGGAAAGCGCTATAATAGTGCCTAAAATTGAAAATCCTCCTTGCCATAACGCAAATATCTCCACACTATGATTAAACATGTGCCATTCGCTTACTGCATATAATAATCTCCCGCCAACAATACCAACAAGAATGCCCCAACTAAGAAGATGCAAGAATAAATCATATGAAATAAGTTCTGCTCTTTTTTCGTCGTATTTAAGACAGAGCGTAAAAATTATAAGGGCTATACCAATTGCTAATCCGTAGCTATTGACGTATAGGGGACCGAACAGGTGGAAGAGTTTCGAAATCATCATTGTTCTTTTGAGTTATTGTGGTTATGAACTGATTTTTTTCTTCTTTTGTATGCTTATTTTTAATATGCCAACTATAAGTAGCGCGCTTATTAAATAGTCTATCACATATAAAACAACGTTTTTTTGAATATTTATTAGGGTTTGGTAGATGCTTTTTGACCGTATGCATTATGCAACTATCACTACTTTTAAACGGTCCACCTGTTTTACCATTACACAACAGGCATCTAAAAACTGCTTTTGTTTCAGAAATGGCACACAGATCATTTAAAGTTATCCATTTGTTCACAGATCTTATATTGAGTCTGGCGATTGTTATTGGGTATTCTTTTCTTGTTGAATTATTCATCGTTGAGTGTAAATAATTTCTTATTAATTCAAAATTAGCTGGTAATTTAGAATCTATAGATGCCGGTGATTCCAATTGAGGCTCAAGTGTAGGTATAGAGGCAATGGTATTCGGTATAAAAAAAATCATCTTTTTTGGTTTGTTATATTCTGTAAGAGAGTTTTCAGCAACAAACGTATATTCCTGCATACCATGCAAAGAAAAGAAAAAAAGAAAAAGATACATACTATTTTTTTTTGTTATATTCATAGAAAGTTTTCGAATATTTTGTAGGGTTTTCTTTTACATTCTAACGAATAATTTAGAAAAGTTTTAGTAAAAAAATCATTCAATATCTTTGACGCTCATAAAACGAGCATTATCGATGAGTATATATGAATCTTGCTCCCAAGAAAATTTAAGCGTACATTGGGTGACCGTTTCTGGTATTTCAAAATCTACCTGGCGAATTCCCTTCCTATAACCATTTGCAAAATTATAAATGTATTCTATTGGCAATCGATTGTTTTCAATGGTTACTTTTCTTTCTTTTTCGTAAGATAGCTCTTTTTTGTCAATTACAATTGAAAAGCTATCGGGATAGTAAGTTTTAAAACAAAAATATTTTCCTGTCATCTCTTTTGTTATGGCATTGGTTACCGTTATTTCTCGCTGATTATTTTTTTTTGTCGTTTCAACGTTGTTTTTTATAGCTTGTGCTGCTTTGTCTACAGGCATTGTTTTGTTAGCAAGTGGTTGAATGTCTTTTTTCTCTGAGCTATTTTTATTGAATGGATTAGTTGGCGTTTCAGCTTGGTTATCCGCAATCTCCTTACTAATCAAATCTTTATCCCCATCTGCTTTTGAGTCGTTTGTGAGGTTCGTTTTTTCAGCAGTAGGTATCATATCTTTTGTATTTTTCTTGGATTCAATAATTTCAGTTGTCGATTCAACTACTGTTTTTTCAGTTTTTTTTGTGCAACTATTCTTTTGATTACCGATTTTATTGCCATACGCAACCGATGACTGACAACATACAACTGTTCCTAAAAAAATAATAAAAAACATAGCAATGCCCTTTTTCCATGTTATTATGATTGCAATGCAGGAGAAATATTTTTATACGTATGCCGATATTCGCGAATTTTGAAAATTAAAATACCGATTGCTGCTGGCGTCATGCCTGAAATGAGCATCGCTTGCGCAATGGTTTTTGGTTTATGTTTACCGAGCTTTTGTTTCAATTCTGTCGATAAACCCGGTAAATCATCAAATGAAAAGCCATCGGGAATTTCTAAGTTTTGATACACTTTACTTTTTTCAATCTCCTTTTCTTCCCGTTTCAAATACGGTTCGTACCGAATTTGTGCAACAATTGCTTGTACTACGCGATCAGGAGCTTGTTGATTCAAGGTTTCTAGAACTTTTTCTTTACAAAGCTGTTCATCGCCCAATAACTTTAATAGTTCGGTGTTGTTGTTGCCTGCGCGCAATTGGGCAATCGTACTATTGATTAAATCTTTTTCTTGTTGAATATTTTCGTACATTGCATTATCAATTAACCCTAGTTGATAACTTTTATCAGCCAAACGCATGAATACGCTACACTGAGCTAAGCTCATGCGACGTTCGGCTCGAGAGGTAAACATCCGGTATGGTTCATCGACCCCTAACCTGACCAACTCATCAATCATAACCCCAATGTATCCCTGAGTTCGATCAAGAACGAATGGTTCTTTGTTATGGACTTTTAAATGAGCATTAATGACTGCGATAATTCCTTGACCTGCTGCTTCTTCATAACCGGTGGTTCCGTTAATCTGACCAGCCAAAAACAATCCGGGAACTTTTTTGACTTCTAACCAATGAGTCAATTGATCGGGCATTACAAAATCATATTCGATGGCATAACCAGGACGAACAATAACGGCTTGTTCAAAACCGACAATAGAATGTATCATCTGTTTTTGAACATCAAGTGGTAATGAAGTAGAGATACCATTTGGATAGATTTCTTCACTGGAAGCACTTTCAGGCTCCACGAAAATATGGTGTGATGTTTTGTCTGCAAAACGAGAAATTTTGTCTTCAATAGATGGGCAATAGCGAGGCCCGACCCCTTTAATATTGCCGCTATACATAGCGGAAAGATGCAAATTTTTACGAATTATTTCATGCGTTTTTTCATTCGTGCGTGCAATATAGCATGCATGAGTGTTGGTAACCTTGTGAGAATGAAATTCAAATAAATATTCTAAGTTATCAGATTGTTGGCAATCGAGTTTTGAAAAGTCAATACTAGAGCGCAACAGTCGCGGTGGCGTGCCTGTTTTTAGTCTTCCCATTTTCAGATTTAGTTTCATTAAAAAATGGGAAAGGCTTACAACGGCCTCATCGCCTTGTCTTCCTGCAGAAAAATTAGTTTTACCGATATGCATGAGGCCATTTAAGAAAGTACCCGTCGTTAAATTAACGGTAGGCGCTAAATAGTCTGCTCCTTCCCGCGTACGTAAACCTCGCACTTGATTTTGGTCATCAATGAACAGTTCTTCAACCATACCCATTGCAAGAGTGAGATTTTCTGTTTTTTCAAGCATTCGCTTACTGAGTTGGTTGTATGCATGCTTATCAATTTGCAAGCGCAGGCCATGAACTGCCGGCCCTTTGCTGGTATTAAGCATACGTGCTTGCAGATATGTTTGTGTGCACAATTTTGGCATTAAGCCGCCGAGTGCACTGATTTCAAATACAATATGACCTTTGCCGATGCCACCAATTGCTGGATTGCAAGGCATAAAGCCTATTTTATCAAGATTAAGGGTTATGAGTAATGTTTTTGATCCCATGCGCGCTGCAGCATATGCAGCTTCTATGCCGGCATGACCACCACCAACTACAATTACGTCAAAATCATAAGAAACTGAAGAATTATTCATAGTGCGAATTTCAAGAATGAGTACAATATTTATAATTTATTATCATTAGAAGTTAACATATCATATATCTTCGCATATAGCTTAAAACATAGACAAAGATATTAAATAATGTACTCGAAAAGAAGTTCTATAGCAATGGATTGGACAATTTTTAATAACCGTTTTTCCATTTCCCCTGATCAGCTTAATGATTAGTAAGCTGCGTTTTCATCAACATTTAATCGGATGCGATACTGAATCATTTTGCGTAAATCGAAGGGGCCTATTTTGCTAATAAGGGTTTTTGATTCCTTTGGCAATAAATCGAGATATTTTGCTAATGCATAACCAATAGCAGTGCCTTTATTTGTTTCAATGCATTCTTTATATTGAGTTAATACTTTAATAAATTCCTCAATAAATTTATCTTTATCAGAGCCTTTTATGCCGAGCGCTCTTTTTTTGATTTCCAGCGTATTTTGATTAATCACAAAGATTAATCGATCAAAAAACCAACGCAACGGTAATTTTACCGAAGTATCGGTCAAAAAGATTCTAAAGAGATAGTTAATTCTTTCTTCAAGGTTTGGGATTTGTTCCTCAAAATATATATCAGGTTCCTGGTCAAGCGTAGCAGTCTTGACGGTATTGAATGATGCATGAGCCGCAACTAAAAGAAGGGCAAGTGAAAGAGATTTTTTCTGTTTAAAAATCATACAATTTGTCCTTTATGGTTAAATTTTTTTGGGGAATTTCTACGGTGTGAGCTATTTCCCTCAAAATTCTCTTAGACACTTTATCAGTCTAATTAATCAGCAATTATTGTCAAAAGGGGGGGAAATTTCCCTTTATATTAAAAATCAAATATAATGTTTTACTCATATTTTATAAGGAATTTTATAAAAATTCTGGAAGGATATAATGTTATACCATGTGTCATATTTGTTAAAATTGTTAAATCCTTTTTTTAATGTTATTCATTATGTCAGCTTTCGCGCAATTGCAGGGTTGTTAAGTTCGCTTTTGTTCTCTATTCTTTTTGGAAATCTTTTTATCCGCAAAATTTCAGGCAATCTTTTTCGTTCACAAGCAAGAGAGTGGACACCAGATACCCATAAATTAAAAGGAAATATGCCAACAATGGGAGGCATATTTATTATTTTTACGGTACTTATCAATATATTATTATGGTGCAATTTAACTGATTTAAAAGTATGGATTTTCTTACTAAATATTGTGACCTTTGGTGCAATTGGTTTTTGGGACGATTGGAAAAAAATTAAAGAAAAAAAAGGTATTTCATCGCGCACTAAATTTCGATTGCAATTAGCAATGGGAAGCATAATTTCTTTGTTGCTTATGTGGCAACATATTGACACCCAAGTCTATTTACCTTTCTTCAAAACATTACATCCGGATATTGGAATATTGTTTATTGTATGGAGCACGTTTATTTTAGTCGGGGCAAGTAATGCCGTGAATTTAACCGACGGTCTTGATGGTCTTGCTATTGGTTCATTAATTTCTAATTTTGTTACTTTTTCTGGCGTTTGCTATTTAGCGGGTCATGCAGCACTTACTCATTATTTACATATTCCTTATAGCGGCACGGCAGAAATTGCCGTTATCGGTGCTATTTTAGTAGGTGCATCGCTTGGTTTCTTGTGGTTTAACGCTTATCCTGCTCAAATTTTTATGGGGGATGTTGGTTCGTTGGCATTAGGTGCATCACTTGCATTAATGGCAATTATGGCAAAGCAGGAGCTTTTGCTGCTTATTTCTGGCGGATTATTTGTTGTTGAGACATTATCGGTAATTGCGCAAGTCATTTCGTTTCGAGTTTTTGGTAAACGCATCTTTAAAATGGCACCATTGCATCATCATTTTGAACTCCTTGGTTGGCCGGAAGCTAAAATTACCGTACGATTTGGCATCATTTCATTGATTCTATGCTTATTATCATTGATTACACTCAAGATACGATAGAATATTGAGACGATAGGATATTTTCTATTTGTATTGATTTTTATGTGGCAAATTTGATATTTTATAAATAGGAACAATTATTCTGATTTGCAAAAAAAGGGGTCTTGTGAAGAACTATTTAATAAAATTATTGCTAACCATATGTACCATAGTTACCGCTCAAGCGATGGAGCGATCTTATTCACAACAATTACGAAAAGCTTATCTACCACGAGTATATATAGATCAGTTTGTAAGTACTTCAAACCCTGTCATAGCACTCAAAATACTAAAGGAAAATCCATGGTTAATGCAAGAAATTCCTGATTGGAAGGCAAGGTTGCATGAAAAGTTTCCTTATTTGCCAGAAAAAGTAATTGAAGAGGGATTTTATTTTTTAAACAATCAACACGCAATCGACTTATTTCGTAAAAATAATCCAGTTTTAAAAGAACAAGAGATTTCTGATTTTTTCGATTTTTTAGGAAGTCCTGATATTGAATTTCTTTTTAAATACCTTATTGTAGGTCATGATCCCAATTCTGTGTATTCAAAAGTCAGTCATGTTATGAAAAAAACTATTTTATTCACTGCAATAGATTATAAACGAAATGATTTGGTACAATTGCTTCTTGATAGTGGAGCAAATGTAAATCAAACTGCTCAACCAGGTAATATTACGCCATTAATGTTTGCAATCATAGCTGGCAATAAAGCAATAGTACCAATATTAATTAATTATGGCGCAGATATTAATGCAGTTGATAACTATGGTAGGAATGCACTATTATATGCGTTATATAAAGATGATTATCGTTTAGCAAGTTTATTAATAAAAGCAGGGGCAGATATCAGCTTAAAGGCAATCGAAAAATTAAAATCTGGTATAGAAAATTCTAAATGGAAAGATATGCGTTATTTTGTCGCTGAAATGAATGATTCAAATAAGTGGCGTAAAGCATTATCAGATTTAGAATCCTTTTCGGTTGAGAAAGCATTAAAAGGATATGCTATTTCAAAAAGACTTTATGAAAAGCCATCAGAAAAAGGAGCAGGGCTTAAAGAACTTTTAAAATTTCACTCAACTATAGCTAATTCCTTATAAATGAAGACAAATTATTTGGTGTACTAAGACCATATTTTTGGTATATTACTTTTAAATTAAAGGAGTACAAAAAATGGCAGCACCATATAGTTATGAT
>JANWKD010000107.1 GCA_025451595.1 Candidatus Babeliales bacterium
AACAACTTGATTTTCAGCAAGTATATGGACAACAGCAGGCAAAGCGTGCATTGCAGATAGCAGCAGCGGGAAGGCACAATATTTTATTTATAGGTGCGCCGGGTTCTGGTAAAACTATGCTTGCAAAAAGATTGCCGTCAATTATGCCTCCTATGACGTTTGATGAAATTATACAAACAAGCAAAATCTATTCAGTCAGTGGCAAACTATCTGGCAGACATTTGATCACGCAACGCGTATTGCGTAGCCCACATCACACCATTTCGCAAGCGGGTTTAGTAGGTGGCGGCACTTTTCCTCAGCCTGGTGAAATTAGTTTAAGTCATAACGGTATTCTGTTTTTAGACGAGTTGACTGAATTCAAGCGGACGACGCTTGAATCATTACGCCAACCGCTTGAACATAAAAACGTATGTATTTCTCGTTCGCAACATTCAGTAACGTTTCCTGCTTCTTTTTTATTTATTGCAGCGCTCAACCCTTGCCCCTGTGGTTTTTATGGTGACAAGAAAAAAGAGTGTCATTGTTCGACGCTCGCCATTGAAAAATATTTAGAAAAATTATCAGGACCATTACTTGATCGAATCGATTTGCAAATTCATATTCAATCAGTGGAATACGATACTATTACTCAATCGAAACGCGGAGCGCAAAGCTCTGAGCAGTTGTATAGCCAAGTAAAATCAGCGGTCGCTATGCAGCAGCAACGATATGGTAAAGACGTTTGGAATTCAACAATAACTACCGATCTGATTGAAAAATATTGCATATTAACCCCTGAAGCTGAAACCGTTATTAAAAAAGCATTTGAGCGATTGCAATTAAGCATGCGTGGATACCATAAAATTTTAAAAGTTGCACGTACTATTGCCGATTTAGACGAAAAAGAGCATATCGAAGTCAGTCATATCCAAGAAGCAATTGTATATCGATCGCTTGATCAAACCCTTGAAAGAAAGAGACGATGATTATTGGAGTAGGAATTGATGCCGTTGAAATTAGCCGCTTTAAACAGTGGCATACGTATACCGAAAAAAAATTAACCCGATTCTTTTCACCTGAAGAAATCGCTTATTGTCTTTCGCTGCCCACGAAAGCGGCTGAGCGCTTTGCTGCTCGTTTTGCCGCTAAAGAAGCATTTTTAAAGGCAGTGAGTTCCTTAATGGTCGATCAACATATTTCTTTATTGAAAGTAGCTCGTGCTCTGAAGATACTGCACAATGATCAACAAAAACCTGAGCTTATAGTCGATTGGGATTATTTTCTTGATGCTGACCAAAAGAATATCAATGCGTTACAAACGCATGTTAGCTTGACGCATTGCAAAACGCTGGCCTTGGCGACCGTGATTATTGAGAAGTTATAAAATAACTTGAAAATGATACCAGTTTATGGTACCATATCAATATAAACAAAAACGAGAATCTATGAATAAAAAGCATCGAATAGTACTTGAGAAAATATTTAAAACACCGGTAGCTTCGGATGTGCGATGGAATGATATTGAAAAGCTATTTATCGCTCTCGATGCCGAAATAAGTGAAGGTAGTGGATCTCGAGTTCGAGTTGTACTTAATGGAGTGAAAGCAGTTTTTCATAGGCCTCATCCTCAAAAAACAACCGATAAAGGTGCATTGGTATCTGTAAGAAAATTTTTAATGAATGCGGGAATCATAAATGATGAAATATAAAGGCTATATTGGAAATATTATATATGATGATGAAGCAAAGCTTTTTCATGGAGAAGTAATAGGATTGAAAGATATTATTACTTTTCAAGGGACTAATGTTAAAGAATTAGAGCAAGCCTTCAAGGATTCAATAGATGATTATCTTGGTTGGTGCAAAGAACGTGGCGAATTACCAGAAAAAACTTTTTCTGGTAATTTACGGTTACGCATGAATCCAGATTTGCACGCCGATCTTGCTTTGCAAGCAGCAAAACAAGGTATCAGTCTTAATGAACTTATTAATGAAAAACTAAAAAAATAGCCGCTTCTCGCTCCATATCCGATCATCAATTGACAAAATAGATAATTTGTTAAATTCTTGTCATCAAAAAAGGAGATTTCATGCAACCGCTACTATTCGTTCTATTTTCTATTTGCACATCAGTTTATTCTATGGATTTTCTTTCTGATAAAAAAGAAACCGAACTGCATAAAAATAAAGTCCATGCTTTTGATGATTGGGATCCTTCATTAAGCGATGACTTAAGCATAGAAAAGCCTCGTAAACAATATGCTTCATCAAGTTTGCTCGATACCCCTTGTTTCAATCTTTCAAGCAAAGCCTCTGAAAGCAGATCAAGCAATAATGAGAAGTTATCACTTGATGAAAAATTGAAAACCATATTCGAGAGCCTTGTACTGCTTAACTTTGTAGCAAAATGCAGCAATAGCAATACGGTGATTGACTCTTCTCATGCTCAATTATCAGATTTTCGATCTCTAGATCTCTCCAACAAAGGCATCAAAGAGGTAGCATTTGATAGCGCAACGCTTTTAGGAATGATCGGTATTAATCTAGACTTAAAGGTTAAGCTTGTAGATTTTACTAATCATAAACAGGTTATTCGATTGACAAAGCTTGATCTCTCCCATAATCAAATAAATACCTTACCAAAAGAATTTTTCACCCTTGAAACAGTTGAGCAGCTATATTTAAAAGATAATTGCATAACGAATATTGACCCCATTATTCAATTATCCAATTTACAAGAACTTGATTTATCACATAACGTACTGATAAGCCTTCCGGAAGCCATTGACACTTTATCTCATCTAAAAGATCTAAATCTCGAAAATAATCAGCTAAATAAATTGCCAAATAGAATTATGTCGCTGGTGAACTTAAGAAAATTAGAGCTCGGCAACAACGTAAATCTTGCTCTTACAGACAACCAACTCAAGCAATTGACCAATCTCCCTTTTCTACAAAGAGAAGGGCTTTTGATTTTTAAGCCTAGTTAGCGGTATCCTGAAGAAGCGCTTTATAAACAAGCATCGTATCGATATAAAGTTTGACAAGCACAAAAAAAGCTTTAATCTATAACTATCAATTCAGTATCGCGGGGTAGAGCAGCCTGGTAGCTCGTTGGGCTCATAACCCAAAGGTCGCTGGTTCGAATCCAGCCCCCGCCACCAAAAACTCGGTTATTCTTAATTTCTCTGAGGGTTTCATGAAAACAGTTAATATTCCTCTCTTTTGTTTCAATTTTTATGGGTTCTCTTTTTGCAGAAAATCAATCTCCTAAGGCAAAAAAACTAGTTGAAGCTTTTCGCGAGACATTTCTTGCTGAAGAAGTTAAAAGAGAATTTGCCGAACATTTAAAACTTGGTGTTTACGACCAACGAACATTACAAGATCTAGAGGTATTGCTCAAACAGGGGATTTTTGAAGAATGTCTTACGCATTACTCCTTAAAAAATACCGCAATTAAGGGTACAGCTTGTGGCTGTTTAAAAAATGCACTAACAATCTTGAATGATTATAACAAAAAAAATAATAATTCTAATGACCAAGAAAAAAATATATAGAGATTTTCAAGAAATACTATTAGAAAATCTGAAAGATCCACAAGAAGCTGCTGCTTACCTTAAGGCTGCTCTCGCTGATGAAGATGAACGTATTTTTTTATTAGCCTTGCGAGATGTCTTAGAAGCTAGCATCTTAGGTTAACGTCATATCCAGTATTTTGTATGCGTAAAAATGCATCGAAATCGCTCATCCCGAGTGTTTTTGCGTAAGCAAAAATGTATCGAGGGATACTAAAAACCCATTAACTTTTGTCAGCAAATCCTTCGCGCTTTTGAAGGTTAACTGTTTTAGAGCCTCTTCGTACGGCAACCATTGATAGTCAATATGCTCATGAGAAAGTTTAACGTTCGTAGAATCTGCTTTGCCAGTAAAAAAATAAACCGTTTTTTTTACTAACTCGTGCGTCTTGGGGCTGGTGAAAATGTAGGAAAAGCTATCTTCAAAGCCAGGAATAATCGTTGCACGAATGCCAGCTTCTTCATACAATTCACGATGAGCGGCTTCTTCTTTTGATTCGCCTTTTTCTATATGCCCTTTGGCAAAATCCCAATGGCCACGTTCATAATGCAATAAAAGGTAATTTATAACGTTATTTTTTTTATAAAAAACAACAATACCTGCCGAAAATTCCTGTTTCATTTTAATCCAAAAAATGTAGTTTAATACCAAAGTGTTTACGGGTCTTTAGAAATATAACAAAGATTATGGTCAATAATGGTCCTGCCCAAAACCAAAAACCAATTTTAGTAACTAAAAATAACGCAATTTTTGGTGAAGCAAGCTTTACTATGACCATTTCCAAACCATAATATAATAGAGTCGCAAGAGACAGCAACGCAACTATTTGTATGAATGCTTTTTGTACAAATGTTAAAAATTTATAACCGTACAGTTTAAATTGATAGTTGTGTCGCAAAAAGTAAACAAATAAGAGTGTTTGTATCATTGCTGCTACGGTAAATGAGGCGGCAAGGCCTACTGAGCCAAGCAATGGTAAAAAGAGTAATTTGCTCAACAAATAATTAGTAGCCAAAAATGCAAATGAAGCAATGGTGGGCACGCTATTATCATGTAAAGCATAAAAAATATTGAGTAAAATTTTGTTGAGTGAAAAGAAAAATAAGCCAAGTAGGAACGCGATTAATATATGTGCTGACTCTATCACATTCAGCATACTGAACTTTGATGAATGAAAGAGCGTAAGAAAAATTTTTTCAGAAAGAAAAATCATAATCAACGTCGTGGGAATTGTCACCCAAAAGATAAGCTTGGCTGCTTCATATAAATAAAAACTTAATCTTTTTGGCGCATATAAACTAATACGAGAAAAATGAGGTAATAAAATAGTTGAAAATGCGGTAGCAAAAACACCTAAAGGAATGCCCATAAAACGATTTGCATAGTAAATCAACGATATGGAGCCTTGAGGCAAATACGTTGCCAGGCTTGTGCTTATAAAAAGACTTACTTCCATAACACTCATACCAAACAAGCAAGGGAAAAATCGTCTTAATACTAAGCGAACATCGTGCCATGTATTTGCATCTATTTTGCCAAATGAGAAATTAAGCCTAAAATACATATACAAATGTAAAAGAAACTGAATTAATCCGCCTAATAAAATAAAATAACATAGATATTGAACTGGTAAACCAAAATAGATACATACGACTAAGCCAAGAACATACGTAATATTTAATAAAATAGGACAAAATGCAGGAATAAAGAAATGATTTGCCGCTGGCAGCGCGCCCGCAAGCAGTGCGCTGGACGAGAGACAAAGACTAAATGCAATTAACATTCGGAAAGAGTTGGCAGCATATGCAGCTT